>JAGOCV010000118.1 GCA_017998575.1 Burkholderiaceae bacterium | reverse complement strand
CGCTGATGTCGTTGAAGCAGGTGTAGCCGGCGATGTGCTCGAAGGCCTTCGACTTCGGGATGTGGCGGCCGCCGGTGCCGATGACAAAGGCCAGCTCGCCCTCCCAGTCGAAACGGTCGGAGAACGCGGGGCGCGGCACCACCTCGCCGTGCGCGGCCAGCGTGTCGTTGAAGCGCAGGAAGAGCGACGGGTATTGGCTGTCGGCGCGCTTGGTCTCGGCCACGTGTGTCTTGTAGTTCAGGCCCACGCAGATCAGCTTGCCCGGATCGGGGATCACCGGCAGCAGGCGCACGTCGGCCGTGCGGCGCACCTCACCGCGCGCAGCGGTGGCGGCGCCGATCTCGGCCAGGCGGCCGGCGGCGATGGCCGAGCGCAGGTCGGGGCACGCGCCCGCCAGATCGGCCGGCACCTGCCTGAAGCCGTCGTCCGTCGCCACGCCCCAGGTGGCGCGGCCCTGATGTTCAAAGCTCGCGAATCGCATGTCTGCTGCCCTTCATCTCCGTTGTGCTGCGCCCGACGGGGGCGCGAATACTCGATGAGGCGCAGTCTAGGCAGCGGTCTGCCATACAGATAGACTCCATTCGCAGGTTTCAGACATGCCTCGATTGGCATGGCTGATCGACAGTAAAGGAGACAATCGATGAACCCGGCGCAGTTCAAGCTGTTCCTGGAGGTGGCAGAACTGGGCAGCTTCACCAAGGTGGCGGCCCAGCGGCAGACGGTGCAGTCGCACATCAGCCGGCAAGTGGCCGATCTGGAAGGCTGGTGCGGCGGCCGGCTGTTCCGCCGCACGGGCCGCGGCGTGGTCCTGACCGAGCTGGGCCGCCACATCGAGACCCGCGTGCGCACCTGGCTGCACGACACCGACCGCATGCTGGCCGACATCCGCGCCGATGCCGGCGTGCCCATGGGCGAGGTGCGGCTGGGCATCCTGCCCTCGGCCGCGCATCCGCTGATGACGCGCGTGTACCTGCGGCTGCAGCAGGACTATCCGCGCATCAAGCTCAACGTGCGCGAGGGCCAGGGCATCGAACTCGACACCCTGCTGGACACCGGCAGCGTGGACATGGCGATCCTGTTCCGCTACCAGCGCCCGCGCAGCGAGGAAGAGAAATTGCTGGCCACCGCGGGCACCTATCTGGTGTCCCGCCCGGGCGATGCGCTGACGCAGTCGGCATCCATCGATTTCTCGCGGCTGGAGGGCCTGCCGCTCGTGCTTCCGCGCCCACCCGCACACTGGCGCGCCGTGCTCGACGAGACGGCACGCAGCAAGGGCTTTTCATTGCAGGCAGTCGTCGAGGCCGATTCGCTGCGCGTGCAGAAGGAGCTGGTGGCCGGGACCGACAACGTGTATGCGCTGCTCGGGCCGTTTTCGATCATGGACGAATTGCGCGCCGGCCGACTGCGGGCTTCGCGCGTGGTCAACCCGGACCTGCGCCGCCACGTCACCCTGGCGCTGCCCAAACAGGGCGAACTCACCCCTGCGGGCAAGGTTGTGTCGCAGCTGGTGCAGGAGCTGGTGGCGGGCTGGGGCCATCAGCTCGGCGAGCCGGGCACGGTCACGCCGCTGCGCGCGTGACCCATGAAAAAGGGCCGGCATCGGCCGGCCCTCGTGCTCGCCCGGGGCGAACTCAGAAGCGGTAGCGCACGCCGATCGAGGCAGCGTCCACGCCGTCCTTGCTGCCGACGAAGTGGTAGTCATGACGCTCCCACTCGGCCACCAGCGACCACTGCGGAGCGAAGTCCCACGACGCGCCAACACCGTAGCCCACGCCCCAGCCGCTGTCCTTGCCAGAGGCAATGCCCGAGCCCACGATGGCGTCGGTGCGGGTGCGGCCATAGGTGGCGCCCAGCTTGCCGAACAGGCTGAACTGCTGGGCCAGCGGAATGCGGCCGACCACGCTGAAGTTCAGGCCCTGGGCCTTGGTCTCACCGCCGCCACGGTTGATGTCGCCGTTGTGCATGTACGAGATTTCGTAGCCTAGGTTCTGGTTCACCAGCGAGCCCAGGGTCAGCTTGCCGAAGTCGCCCTTGTTGTCGAAGGCCAGGCCCGGCGTGCCCGAGCTGACGTCATAGTCCGAGCGGCCCAGGTTCAGGCCGATGTAGCCGCCGCTGCCGGCGCTCCAGGGCATGTAGCTGCCGGTGGTGGTGCGCGTGGTCGTGGTGGTCGTCTGGGCGTGGGCGCCGGCGGCCAGCACGGCGCAAGCCGCGATGACGGGCGTGGCGGCCAGGCGGAGGATGCGGATGGAGGTCATTCGAAGGGTCCTTGGATGGAGTGAATCGTTGAAAGAATCGCAGGCCGTGTGCTGGCCTGTGAATCGATTTAGGCATCCGGACCGCTTTACATCGTGAGCGTCTGTGCGCGATCGCTACGCGGAGTTACGCCATCGGCAAACCGGCACACTCTCTTGCAACTGGGGTGGCGAGCCGATGCGCGTACACCACAACCGCTGTGGGAGCTGTCCTGCGCGCCAGTAGGCGCGGTCTTGCAAAGCCTCCAAAAGTCCCTATGATTAGCACTCGCAGCGGTCGAGTGCTAGCAACACCCGGCCGGAAAGTTAACAAGCGCTGACTTCGAAAGAGGCTGGCGCTTTTCAGTGTCATTCCAACGTTTCAGATCCAGGAGATGCAATGAAACTTCGTCCTCTCGGCGACCGCGTGATCGTCAAGCGCATTGACAGCGAAACCAAGACCGCCTCGGGCATCGTGATCCCCGACGCCGCTGCCGAAAAGCCCGACCAGGGTGAAGTGCTGGCCGTCGGCCCGGGCAAGACCAACGACAAGGGCGAAACCAAGGCGCTGAGCGTCAAGGTCGGCGACCGCGTCCTGTTCGGCAAGTACAGCGGCCAGACCGTCAAGGTCGACGGCGACGAACTGCTCGTCATGAAAGAAGACGACCTGTTCGCAGTGGTCGAAAAGTGATTTGCCAAGGGCAAATCACTTTCGTCGAGGCTAGCTTGGCAAAGCCAAGTTAAGGGCCACAGGCCCGGCCGGAGACAGAAGTCAGGCGTCCTGCTTGTCCTCATACAACCCATTTACTGAATTTCGGAGATATCCAACATGGCAGCAAAAGACGTGGTTTTCGGCGGTGACGCGCGCGCGCGCATGGTCGAAGGCGTGAACATCCTCGCCAACGCAGTGAAAGTGACGCTGGGCCCCAAGGGCCGCAACGTGGTTCTGGAGCGCTCGTTCGGCGCCCCCACCGTGACCAAGGACGGCGTGTCCGTGGCCAAGGAAATCGAACTCAAGGACAAGCTGCAGAACATGGGCGCCCAGCTCGTGAAGGAAGTGGCGTCCAAGACTTCGGACAACGCCGGTGACGGCACCACCACCGCCACCGTGCTGGCCCAGGCCATCGTGCGCGAAGGCTCCAAGTACGTGGCCGCCGGCCTGAACCCGATGGACCTCAAGCGCGGCATCGACAAGGCGGTCGCCGCCCTGGTCGCCGAGCTGAAGAAGGCCTCCAAGGCCACCACCACCTCCAAGGAAATCGCCCAGGTCGGCTCGATCTCGGCCAACTCCGACGAATCGATCGGCAAGATCATCGCCGACGCGATGGACAAGGTCGGCAAGGAAGGCGTGATCACCGTCGAAGACGGCAAGTCGCTGGACAACGAACTCGACGTCGTCGAAGGCATGCAGTTCGACCGCGGCTACCTGTCGCCCTACTTCATCAACAACCCGGAGAAGCAGGCCGCGATCCTGGACAACCCGTTCGTGCTGCTGTTCGACAAGAAGATCAGCAACATCCGCGAACTGCTGCCCACGCTGGAACAAGTGGCCAAGGCCGGCCGTCCGCTGCTGATCATCGCTGAAGAAGTCGAAGGCGAAGCGCTGGCGACCCTGGTGGTCAACACCATCCGCGGCATCCTGAAGGTCGTGGCCGTCAAGGCCCCTGGCTTCGGCGACCGCCGCAAGGCCATGCTGGAAGACATCGCCATCCTGACGGGCGGCAAGGTCATCGCCGAAGAAGTGGGCCTGACGCTCGAGAAGGTCACGCTGGCCGACCTGGGCCAGGCCAAGACCATCGAAGTGGGCAAGGAAAACACCACCATCATCGACGGCGCCGGTGCCGCAGCCGACATCGAAGCCCGCGTCAAGCAAGTGCGCGTGCAGATCGAGGAAGCCACCAGCGACTACGACCGTGAAAAGCTGCAGGAACGCGTGGCCAAGCTGGCCGGCGGTGTGGCCGTGATCAAGGTCGGCGCTGCCACCGAAGTCGAAATGAAGGAAAAGAAGGCACGCGTGGAAGACGCGCTGCACGCCACCCGCGCTGCCGTGGAAGAAGGCATCGTGGCCGGTGGTGGCGTGGCCCTGCTGCGCGCCCGTCAGGCGGCTGGCGAGATCAAGGGCGACAACGCCGACCAGGACGCCGGCGTCAAGCTGATCCTCAAGGCCATCGAAGCGCCCCTGCGCGAGATCGTCTACAACGCCGGCGGCGAGCCGAGCGTGGTGGTCAACGCCGTGCTGGGTGGCAAGGGCAACTACGGCTTCAACGCCGCCAACGACACCTACGGCGACATGATCGAAATGGGTATCCTGGACCCGACCAAGGTGACCCGCACCGCGCTGCAGAACGCCGCTTCGGTGGCCTCGCTGCTGCTGACGACCGAAGCCATGGTCGCCGAAGCCCCCAAGGATGACGCCCCGGCTGCCGGCGGCGGCATGCCCGACATGGGCGGCATGGGTGGCATGGGCATGTAATTGCCCCTGCCGGGCTCACGCCCCGCAAACGAAAGGGCCGCGCAAGCGGCCCTTTTTCTTTTCGTGGAAGCGAAACGCCCGCTCAGTCCGGCAGATACGCCAGCACCTTCGCACCGAGCCCCACAGTGGTGTCGCAGTGGATGGCGTGCCAGCCCAGCGCACGCGCGGCATCCACGTTGGCAGGCATGTCGTCGATGAACAGTGTCTCGTGCGCGCGCAGGCCATGGCGGTCGGCCAGCAGTCGGTAGATCTCGGGCTGCGGCTTCACCCGCTTCACGTCGCCCGAGAACACGCCGCCGTCGAACCAGCCGATGAAGTCGTGCCGCGCTTCCAGCACGCGCGCGTAGGGCGCGGGCATGTTCGACAGGTAGTAGAGCTTCACGTCGGCGCGCGCATCGCGGCGCTGGCGCAGCGTGTCGAGCAGCGCCACCGTTTCGGGGATGGGCGTGAGCCGCTCGCCGATGGGCGCGAGCATCGCGTGCAGGGCCTCACCGGGCAGCGACAGGCGTGCAGCGCTGCGCTCAACCACCTCGTGCAACTCGTTGAGTCCGCCATCGAAGCCCTGCCAGTCGTCATGGCCGAACAGGTCGAGCGCCAGCGCGTGCGCGGCCTCTGCCGTCGGCGTGAGATGGCCGAAATGCTGGCGCACCAGCGCTGCCGGCTGCCAGGTGAACAGCACGGCACCGAAATCGAAGACGATGTTCACGGCGCCGCCGAACCGCGCAGGCGCTGCAGCAGGCCGGCGGTGGACGCATCCAGCCCGGTGGCGTCGCCGCTGGTCAGGCGCGGTTCGATGTCCTTGGCCAGCACCTTGCCCAGCTCCACCCCCCATTGGTCGAAGCTGTTGATGCCCCAGATGGCACCGCTCACGAAGACGCGATGCTCGTACAGCGCGATCAGCGCCCCCAGCTCGGCCGGGCCCAGGCGCTCGAGCACGAGGAAGGTGCTGGGCCGGTTGCCGGGGAAGTCCTTGTGGCCGCCCGCGTCCTTCTTGCCGAGCATCAGCGCCTGGGCCTGCGCCAGTGCGTTGGCCAGCAGGCGCGGCTGGTGCAGCGGCAGATCGTGCGCGGCTTCGCGCACGGCGATGAATTCGAGCGGCACCACGTCCGTGCCCTGATGCAGCATCTGGAAGTAGGCATGCTGTCCGTTGGTGCCGGGCTCGCCCCACACCACCGGCGAGGTGCCGCGCGAGAGCGGGCGCCCTGCCAGGTCCACGCGCTTGCCGTTGCTTTCCATTTCCAGTTGCTGCAGGTAGGCGGGCAGCCGGCGCAGGCCGCTGTGATAGGGGGCAACGCTGCGGCTGGTGAAGCCGTGGAAGTTGCGGTACCAGACGTCCAGCAGGCCCAGGCGCAGCGGCAGGTTCGATTCGGGCGGCGCCTCGCAAAAGTGCCGGTCCATCGCGTAGGCACCGGCCAGCAACTGGCGGAAGCCGTCGGCGCCGATGGCGATGGCCAGCGGCAGGCCGATGGCCGACCACAGCGAGTAACGTCCGCCCACCCAGTCCCAGAATCCGAAGGTGGTGGTGATGCCGAAATCGGCCGCCGCCTGCACGTTGCTGGTGAGCGCTGCGAAGTGGCGCGCGACGTCTCGCCCGCCATGCGCCAGGAACCAGTCGCGCGCGGTCTGCGCGTTGGTCATGGTCTCCAGCGTGGTGAAGGTCTTGGAAGCGATGAGGAACAGCGTGTGCGCAGGCTTCACCTGCCGCAGCACGGCTGCAAGCTCGTGGCCGTCGACGTTGGAGACGAAGTGCAGCCTGCGGCCCGGCGCCGCATGCTCGGCCAGCGCGATGGCCGCCATCTGCGGCCCGAGGTCGGAACCGCCGATGCCGATGTTGACCACGTCGGTGATGGTCGCGTCGCCGCGCACCTGCTCGGCATACGCGAGCACTCGGTCCAGCGTGGTCTGCACTTCGCGCCGTTCGGCATCGAGCCGGCCCGTGTCGCCCGCCGGTTCGCGCAGCAGCCAGTGCATCACCGCGCGGCCTTCGGTGGCGTTGATGGGCTCGCCCGCGAACATCGCGTCGCGCCGGCGCAGGACACCACGTTGTTCGGCCAGGCGCAGCAGCAGCTCTTCCGCCGTGCGGTCGAGCAGGTTCTTGGAGAGATCGGCGAAGACGTGTGGCGCAGCCTGGCTGAAATGGTCGAAGCGCCCGGCATCGGTCCGGAAGGCCGCGCGCAGGTCGAACAGGCGGGCACCGGCTGCGAAGTGTTCGGCCAGCTGGTGCCAGGCGGGGGCGTCGTCGTCGAAGGAGGGCATCGGGTCCGTCGGGTGGCCGGCGCTCAGGCGGCCTGCAGGATGGCGTCGAGCTTCACCGCGTCGGCCGCGAAGGCGCGGATGCCCTCGGCCAGCTTCTCGGTGGCCATGGCGTCTTCGTTGAGCGCGTAGCGGAAGGCGGCTTCGTCGTAGTTGATGGCTGGCAGGTCGAGCGCGCGGGCGGCCGTCGGGTCGAGCTGGCGCGGCAGCGGCGCGTCGCTGGCCGCCAGTTGCGCCAGCAGGTCGGGGCTGATGGTGAGCAGGTCGCAGCCGGCCAGTGCGGCGATCTGGCCCACGTTGCGGAAGCTCGCGCCCATCACCTCGGTGGCGATGCCGAATTTCTTGTAGTGCTCGTAGATCTGCCGCACCGACTTCACGCCGGGATCGTTGACGCCGGCGTTGGCGGCCTCGTCCCACTGCGTGCCGGCCGACTTCTTGTACCAGTCATAGATGCGACCCACGAAGGGCGAGATCAGCTGCACCTTCGCCTGCCCACAGGCGACGGCCTGGCAGAAGGAAAACAGCAGCGTGAGATTGGTGTGGATGCCGCGCTGCTCCAGCCGCTCGGCCGCCTGGATGCCTTCCCAGGTGGCCGCCACCTTGATGAGCACGCGGTCGATGTGCACGCCCTCGGCTTCGTAGAGCTCGATGAGGCGCTCGGCGCGCGTGTAGGTGGCGCTGGCATCGAACGACAACCGCGCATCCACTTCGGTGGAGACGCGGCCCGGAATCACGGACAGGATCTCGCAGCCGAAACGCACCAGCAACCGGTCCATCACTTCATCGAGGGGCTTGCCGCGGAAGCGCTGCACCGTCTCGGCCACCAGCGGTGCGTACTCGGGCTTCTGCACGGCCTTGAGGATGAGCGAGGGGTTGGTCGTCGCGTCCTGCGGCTTGAACTGGGCCAGCTGGCGGAAGTCGCCCGTGTCGGCGACCACGGTGGTGTACTGCTTGAGCGCGTCGAGTTGGTTCATGCGAATCATTATGGCCGTGGCATTGTGCGGTGCGATGACCGCGCGCCCTGTCAGACAGCGCCGACATGCGAAAGCGCAACCACACCGCGCGCCGCGTGCCGCGCCTTGGGCACACTGGGCGCCATGATCGACCTCTCGCCCGCCACCGCCGCGCGTCACCGCCGCCCGCCCCTGGCCGCCGCCGCGCTTGCGTTGGCCGCGCTCACCCTCGTGGCCTGCGCCCAGCGCGAGATCCGTGCGCAACAGACGCCCGCCGAAGCACCGCCGCTGCAGGTGGTCGCTCCCATCGAGCTGCAGCGCTACATGGGCCTCTGGTATGAGCAGGCCCGCCTGCCCAACCGCTTCCAGCGCGATTGCACAGGTCAGGTCAGTGCACGCTACGGCCTGCGGGAGGACGGGCGAGTCGACGTGCTCAACCGCTGTGCCGCTGCCGACGGCAGCGTGAAAGAGGCGCTGGGCGAAGGCCGTACCGTGCCGGTGAAAGGCCAGCCCGATGCCGGCCAGCTGGAAGTGCGTTTCGCCCCGGCCTGGCTGTCGTGGTTGCCGCTGGTGTGGGGCGACTACTGGATCCTGCGGCTGGAGCCCGACTACAGCGTCGCGCTGGTGGGCACGCCCGACCGCAAGTATCTGTGGCTGCTGTCGCGCGAGCCGCGCCTGGCGCCCGCGCGCGTGGCCGAGATGCTGGAGCATGCGCGGACGTCGGGCTTCGACGTCTCGCAGGTCGTGCTCACGCCGGCCGATCCGCCCTTGCCGCGCGATTGATGCCCAGCACCGCCAGGCCCGCCAACGTGACCATGGCCAGCCATGCCCCCGCGCCAAAGGGCGGCTGCGACACGTTCCAGTGACCCCATTGCGCCTGCAGCGAGGGCACCGTCCATCCCTGTGGCCCGATGAGCCAGGCAGACAGCGCCAGGCCCGCACAGCCCAGCAGGCCGCCCACGATCAGGTAAGCGTTGGCACGCCGGGGCGTGGCCTGGCCGATGGACATCACGGCAATGATCAGGCCCGCCAGGCCGATGGCCAGCCACTTGTGACCATGCACGAAGGCCTGCGCGATGCCAGCGTTGTCGGCCGCGCCGAAGACCTGCGGCAGCGAGTTCCACCATGGCGCGCCTTCCTGTGCATACCAGGGCAGGGCCACGTAGGCCATGAGACCGGCGACCACCCACAGTCGCACGGCCCGGTTCGGATTTGCTTTCATGGGGGGCGAGCGTAACAAGCCTCATGGCCAAGCCGGCGCAAGTAACCTTATTACAGACATCTGCACCTACCCCGATCAGTGCCATCCCAATGGCAAAGATCGGATCAGAAACCAAGTTACATTAATCCCACCTTCAATCGGACACACTGCATGAGTCTCGACCTCGTCCTTTTCGGCGGCACGGGCGACCTGGCTTGGCGCAAGCTGATGCCGGCCCTGTTCCAGGCCTTCCGCCACGGAACACTGCCCGAGGGCACCCGCATCATCGGCGTCGCGCGCGACGATCTCTCCGACACCGACTACCGCGAGCTGATCGCCAGCCGCTTCGAAGGGGTCGAACTCGCCAAGCGCCCCAGCGCCGAGGAATTCGCGCGCTTCGCCGCCCTGCTGCACTTCCTGCGCATGGACCTGTCGAAGCCCGAAGATTACGCACGGCTGGCCGGCCGCCTCGCCGAGCGCAGCGCCGACACCGTGGTCATGTACGTGGCCACCGCGCCTGCGCTGTTCACCACGGTGTGCGAACAATTGGCCGCCGCCGGCCTCAATGCGCCCCACGTGCGCGTGGTGCTCGAGAAGCCGCTGGGCCACGACCTCGCCTCCAACCGCGCGATCAACGAGACGGTGCGAACCGCTTTCCAGGAAAAGCAGGTCTTCCGCATCGACCACTACCTGGGCAAGCCTTCCGTGCAGAACCTGTTCGCGCTGCGCTTCGGCAACGCGCTGTTCGAGCCGCTGTGGCGTCGCGAGAACATCGCCAACATCCAGATCACCATTGCCGAAGACCTGGGCGTGGAAAAGCGTGGTGCCTTCTACGACCAGACCGGCGCGCTGCGCGACATGGTGCAGAACCACGCGCTGCAACTGCTGTGCGCCGTGGGCATGGAGCCGCCGATCAATTCGCACGCCGACGCGATCCGGGACGAGAAGCTCAAGGTGCTGCGCTCGCTCAAAGCCTGGACGCCCGAGACGCTGACGCAGCACGTGGTACGCGGTCAGTACGCGGCCGGCGGCAGCAACGGCCATGCCGTGCCCGGCTACCGCGACGAGCCCGGCGTCGATCCCGCCAGCCGCACCGAGACCTTCGTGGCGCTGCGCACCGAGATCGCCAACTGGCGCTGGGCCGGCGTGCCCTTCTACCTGCGCACCGGCAAGCGCCTGGCTTCGCGCGATGCGCGCATCGTGGTCAACTTCCGGCCCGCACCGCACGCCATCTTCCGAACGCCGGCGGGCAGCGCCAACCAGCTGGTCATCAACCTGCAGCCCAAGGACGGGCTCGAGCTGCACCTGCTCGCGCAGGGCCAGGACAACCGCCGCAGCAACGCGCAGACCTTGTCGCCCGTGCACCTCGACCTCGACTTCGACCGCCGTTTCGGCGCGGAGCGCGTGGGCGCCTACGAACGCCTGCTGCTCGACGTGATCGACGGCCGGCTCAACCTGTTCGTGCGCAGCGACGAGCAGGAGGAAGCGTGGCGCTGGGTCGAGCCGATCCAGGAGCACTGGGCCAACGAGACGCAAGGACCACGCCCCTATACGGCGGGCTCCTGGGGTCCGAGCGCCGCCAGCGCGATGATCGCGCGCGACGGCTTCTGCTGGCACGAGGAGTGTTAGCCCCCACGCTCCCCCACTGCGTGCGGGTCGCTGCCCCCCGAGGGGGCGCTCGCGCAGAGTCGCGGCCAAGCCGCGACGGGCGATCCTTCGGATCGCGCGCTCGACTCCCTGGTGCCGACACGATTCCAGTGCGCGGGCCCTGCTGCAGTTCCGTACCCATGTCGGCGCCCTTCCATGCTTGACCGCATCACCGCCTCCCTACCCTCCCTCGCACCGGCCGAGCAGCGCGTGGGCCGGCTGGTGCTGGCCGATCCGCGCGGCTTCGCGCGGCAGCCGATCGGCGAGCTGGCCGAACGCGCGCATGTGAGCAAGCCCACGGT
>JAGOCV010000409.1 GCA_017998575.1 Burkholderiaceae bacterium | reverse complement strand
GCCCCGGGGCGCGACGTTCTGCACGATCACGCGCTTGAGCACCGCCAGGTCTTCCACCGTGGTGATGTAGTTCAGGCCCAGGTGGTCACCCGCGCCCACGTTGGTCACCACGGCCACGTCGCAGCGGTCGAAGCCCAGGCCTTCGCGCAGCACGCCGCCGCGCGCCACCTCGAACACGGCGGCATCGACGTCGGGGTGCATGAGCACGTTGCGCGCGCTCTTGGGGCCGCTGCAGTCGCCGCTGTCGGTCTGCCGTCCGCCGATGTAGACGCCATCGGTGTTGGTCATGCCCGTCACACGGCCGCTGGCGGCGATGATGTGGTTGATCAGGCGCGTGGTGGTGGTCTTGCCGTTGGTGCCGGTGACGGCCACCACCGGAATGCGCCCGTCGTCGCCATGCTCGAACATCTCGTCGATCACGGCCGCGCCCACGTTGCGGCCCCGGCCGTACGAGGGCGAGACATGCATGCGCAGGCCCGGCGCGGCGTTCACTTCGACGATGCCACCCGACTGCTCTTCGAGCGGTCGCAGCACGGTCTCGCACACGACGTCGACGCCGCAGATGTGCAGTCCCACCATCTGCGCCGCTGCCACGGCGCGCGCGGCCACGTCGGGATGCACGTCGTCGGTCACGTCGGTGGCGGTGCCGCCGGTGGAGAGATTGGCGTTGTTGCGCAGCACCACGCGCTGGCCCTTGGGGGGCACGGACTCGGGCGTGAGGCCCTGCACCGAGAGGCGCGCCACGGCGATGTCGTCGAAGCGGATCTTGGTGAGCGATGTGGCATGCCCCTCGCCACGACGCGGATCGAGGTTGACGATGTCCACCAGCTCGCGCACGGTGTGCTCGCCGTCGCCGATGACCTGCGGCGGATCGCGGCGCGAGGCCGCCACCAGCTTGTTGCCCACCACCAGCAGGCGGAAGTCGTTGCCGGGCAGGAATTTTTCCACCATCACCTGGCCGTATTCGGCCGCGACGCGGAAGGCGATGTCCAGGTGCTCGCGGCTCACGATGTTGACGGTGACGCCCTTGCCCTGGTTGCCGTCCTGCGGCTTGACGACCACCGGCAGGCCGATGGACAACGCGGCCGTCCACGCGGCGTCGACGTTGTCGACCGGCAGGCCCAGCGGCACCGGCACGCCCGCCGCGCGCAGCAGCTTCTTGGTCAGATCCTTGTCCTGCGCGATGGACTCGGCGATCGCGCTGGTGCCGTCGATCTCGGCCGCCTGGATGCGGCGTGCGCGCGAGCCCCAGCCGAACTGCACCAGGCTGCCGCGCGTGAGGCGGCGATAGGGGATGCCGCGCGCCACGGCCGCATCGACGATGTTGCCCGTGGAGGGGCCCAGGCGCTCGTCTTCATCCAGCTCGCGCAGCAGCGCGATGGCGGTGGGCGCGTCGAAGCTGCCGCCTTCCATGGCGGCGCGCACCAGCGTCTCGGCCTGTGCCAGCGCGGCGCGGCCGACGGCCTCTTCGCTGTACTGCACCACCACCTGGAAGATGCAGGGCTCCACCGTCTCGGTGGTGCGGCTGAAGGTGACGGGGCAGCCCGCCTGCGCCTGCAGAGCCAGCGCGGCCGCCTCGAACACGTGGGCCAGCGACAGCGGGCCGTCGTAGCCCTGCGGCCGGATCGCGCCGATGGTGGGGAACAGCTCGCGCAGCCGCACCTCGAAGGCGGGTTCGCTGGCGATGGTGCGGGCCTGCTCCGAGAGCTTGACGATCGCCTCGAGCGAGGTGTTGCGGCTCCAGAGGTTGGGGCCGCGCAGGGCCCGGATGCGCTTGATTTCCATGATCACGACACCTTCTGCGCTTCTGCACGCGCCTGCATTTCCTCGAACGCCTCGATGCCCGCGCCGATGAGGGCGGGCGCGATGCCCAGCGCCCAGGCCGCGGCCACGGCGGCCAGCAGCGAGACGGTGGCGCTCTGGCCCCGGCCGTGGCCGTTGATCATCTTGCCCAGGTCGGGCAGGAAGACCTCGCTGGCACCGGTGGCCAGCACCACGCGTTGCTGGCGCACGAACACGGCGCGGCCGCCCCTGGAGCGGTGGTCACCGATGGCGGCGCCGGCCGGGTCCATGCCGTAGAGGATGGCGTCGCCGTCACACAGCTCGGCCAGGTCGAGCGCGCGCGGCAGCGTGGCGGCCAGCACGGCCGTGCCGCCAGGCAGCACCACGTCGACCTGCGAGCGGATCACCCTGTACATCTGCTCGTCGCCCTGCACGTCCCAGGCGGTGAGGGTGTCGGCGCCCTCCATGTCGGTCACGATGCCGACCTGGCAGCGGTCGTAGGCCAGGCCATCGCGCAGGATGCTGGCCGGGCCGTTCTCGATCACGGCCGCCTGCACGTTGCGGTTGATCAGCAGGCGGTGGGCGGCGTCGAAGTGGGCGCTGTCCTCGCGTTCGACCTGGCGGTTGTCCAGATACAGGCCCCGGGCGCAGGCCAGGCCCGTGTAGCGCCCCGACAGTTGCAGCAGCCAGGCCACCATGCGCGCCACCGTGGCGGTGTCGCGCGTACCGGTGACACCCACCACGGGGATGCGGCCGCTGCCGGCACCGTCGTCGGCCTCGTTTTCGGGGAACAGGTGCTCGCAGATGGCGCGGCCCACCGGACGCGGCGCGCCCATGGCGGGCTTGAGGTGCATCAGCAGGCCGGGGCCGGCGTTCACTTCGACGATGGCGCCGCCTTGCGCGGCCAGCGGCCGGCCGATGTCGCGGCAGACGATGTCGATGCCGGCGATGTCCAGGCCCACCACGCGGGCGGCCAGCGTGGCGGCATGCGCCACTTCGGGATGAACGTCGTCGGTGCAGTCTTCCGACAGATTGCCGTTGCGCTGCACGATCACTTCGCGACCCGCGGCGGGCACCGAGTCGGCAGCCAGGCCCTGGCGCTGCAGCTCCAGCACGATCACCGGCTCCTGGGCCAGATCGATCCGCGAGAGCGGAAAGTCTTCCTCGACGCCACGGCGCGGGTCGCTGTTGAGCTGGCTGTCGATCAGCTCTGACAC
>JAGOCV010000117.1 GCA_017998575.1 Burkholderiaceae bacterium | reverse complement strand
CTTCCACGCGCTGGGCCAGCCAGAGCGCGTGGAAGTAGTCGAGGCTGCAGTTGGCGTCGATGTAGATCTGCACGCCGGGGCCCACGGCCTCGCGCACGGCGCGGATGCGTTGCACGTCTTCGGCGATCACGGTGTCGAGCGGGCGGGGCTCGTCGCGCCGCTGCAGTGCGTGGTGGCCCACGGTCATCTTCAGGCGCGTGAAGCCGCGCGCGACCCACGACTTCGCGGCCTCGGCCAGCTCGTCGCGGTCGAAGAAGGCGAAGCCGAAGGTGGCGTACACCGGCACCTGGTTGCGCGCGCCGCCCAGCAGGCGCCAGCACGGCTGGCCCAGGGCCTGGCCCTTGATGTCCCACAGCGCGAGGTCGAGCGCGGCGATGGCGTGGCTGGCGTAGCCGGACTGGCCGCGCGGCGTGAGCAGCCAGTAGAGCTTGTCCCACAGCTGCTCGTGCCGCATCGGGTCCTGACCGACGAGGTGGGGCGCGGCGATGTCGTTGACGATGCTGCCGATCACCTCTTCTTCGGTGATGGCGGTCATGCCCGTGCCGGTGAGGCCGGTGTCGGTTTCGATCTGCACCAGGCAGACGGAAAGGGAGGTGCTCTTGGTGCGCCCGCCCGAGGCGTTCACGGTGACGGGCAGGTTGAGCGGCGTGGCGTGCACGCGCGTGATTTTCATGGGGCTGTGTCTCCTGTGGCCGGGCGGCCTTCTCGGTTGTCGGGGCCAGTGTAGGAAGGGGCCCGAGCCGGAGGCAAGGAGGCACGGCGAAGGCTGCTTTCGTGGATGGCGAAAGCAGGCTGATTCAGTGACCGGTGCCTCGCGTCGTGGGTGGGTGGGGGTGAGGCGGTCGCCGGGTATACCCCTCCGCTCGTGTCCCCCGCCGGCCTTCGGCCGGCTCCTCCTTGACCTCGCTGCGGGGTACACCCGACACCCGCCTCACCCCTGGCGCCGCGCGCTGCTCTTTTAGTGGGCGACGCAATGTCCCCGATCAGGACGATGCGGTGCTCTCGCAGCGAGGGTCAAGGAGGAGGCCGAAGGCCGGGGGACACGAGCGGAGGGAGTACCGCGTCGGCGTGATCCGGGCGCGATTGCCGCGCGTTCGAATCAATGCGCCTTATGCAACGCCTCCACCAGCGTCTTCGCCGCCGGCGACAGTGCCACCCCCGCGCGCGTCGCCAGCCGGTGCGTGCGCCGCGCCCACGGATCGGTCAGCGCCACCGCCTCGATCGGCAGATGTGCCAGCTGCGGCGCCACGGCCTCCAGCGGCAGCACGCCCACACCGATGCCACCGGCCACCATGCGGCACACGGCATCGAAACTGCGCATGCGCATGCGGATATGCACCGGCCGGCCCAGCTCGGCCGCGCTGGTGAGCAGCCGGTTCGACAGCGCCGTGCCGTCGGTCAGGGTGATGAAGTGCTGATCCAGCGCCTCGCGCAGCGCGATGGCGCCGCGCCCGGCCAGCGCATGGCCCTGCTGCACCAGCAGCACCAGCGTATCGGTGCAGAAGTCCACCAGCTCCAGGCCCTGCGGCGCATGGGGCAGATCGACGATGCCGAGATCGGCGCGGCCTTCGAGCAGCGGCAGCGGTACCTCGGGGCTGCTGCGCTCTTCCAGGTCGATATGGATCAGCGGATGCTCGCGCATGAAACCTTCCAGGCGCGGCGCCAGCACTTCGAGGATGGCCGATGCATTGGCCAGCACGCGCACGTGGCCCTGCAGGCCCTGGCTGTAGTCGTGCAGGTCGACGGCCAGGCGGTCGGCGTCGTCGAGCAGGGCGCGGCTGCGCTGCACCAGCATGTGGCCGGCGGGCGTGAGGCGCACGCCGCGCGACGTGCGTTCGAACACGCGGAAGCCCAGCGTTTCCTCCAGCGCCGTGATGCGCGTGCTGGCGGCGGCCACGGCCAGGCGCAGGCGGTCGCTGGCGGCGCTGATCGATCCGAGGTCGGCGGCCAGCACGACCACGCGCAGCGTGGCCAGGTCGAGGTGCGATGAGGGCATGGCCGCATTGTGTCCGCCCCGAGGGCGCGGACGGCCTGTGGTCACGCGGCGCCGGGCGTGGCCCCGGCTGACGGCGCGGCGGGTTGCGGCACCAGGCCGGCGGCCAGCCGGTGCAGTTGCGGCAGTTGCCGCGCCAGCAGCGCGAGCTGGGTCTGCGCGAGCCGCTGCGAGGCCGCCAGGCCCGGCGCCGCGTCGTCGGCCGCTGGCAGGGCCGTGGTGGGCGCGGCGGCGGGCAGTGCCTGCGGCGCAAGTCCGCTGGCCAGCGGCGTGGCGATGCGGTCCAGGCTGTCCTCGATGCGCGCGGCCTCGGCCAGCAGCGCGTCGAGCGCAGGGCCAGGCGGCACCTGCTCGCGGTGCGCGCCCAGGCCCGAGAGGTAGGACAGCAGCGTGTGCGACACCACCAGCAGTCGCACGCTGGTGTCGCCCTGACGCTGGATGAAGCCGGGTTCGCGCAGCATGCCGGCCACCGCCGTGGAAAGCGCGGCGTCGGCGTTGTGCGCGTTGCGCCGCGCCAGACGGAAGGGCAGGTCATCGCGCGGGCCGTCGCGGTATTGCCGCATCAGCTCGCGCAGGTAGTCGCGGTGGGCCGCCACGGCGCGCGCGGCCACCTGGTGCATGCGGCGGCCCTGCCAGTCGGGCAGCACGGCGAACACGGCCAGGCCCGCGATCAGGCTGCCTATCAGCGTGTCGACCATGCGCGGCACGATCAGGTCGGCGCCGTGCCCCACCTGGTTGGCCGCCAGCAGCACCAGCAGCGTGATGGCGCCGGTGGCGAAGGTGTAGCGCGTGGTGCGCAGCGCGAAGAACGCCACGCCCGCCGCCACCGCGAAGCCGGCCTGTACCAGCACATCGGGGAACAGCCGGAAGATCGCCCAGCCCACCAGCAACCCGCCAAAGGTGCCCACCACGCGCTGCACCACGCGCCGCCGCGTGGCGCCGAAGCCGGGCTGGCAGACAAACAGCGTGGTCAGCAGGATCCAGTAGCCCTGCTGCGTGGGAAACAGGCGCATCAGTGCATAGCCCGACAGCAGCGCGATCGCCAGCCGCGTGGCGTGGCGGAACAGCGGCGCGCCGGGGTTGAGCTGCAGCCGCACACGGGCCAGCGCCTCGCGCCAGGTGCGGGCCGAGCGGTCGAGCAGGGCCTGGTCGGTGGCCGCCGTGTCGGCCGGCGAATCGGCGGCAGGCTGGCTGGCCACCGAGATGCGCGAGGCCAGACGCGAGAGGTTGCGCGCCAGCGCCTGCAGTGTCTGCAGCAGGCCTTCGCGCGCCGCGTCGCTGCGGCCGCCCTGGCCCAGGTGGGCAAGCGCAGCCTGCAGGTCGTCCTGCGCCTGGCGGCTGGCCTCGCCCTGCACGAAAGGCTGGCGCAGCCGGATCGCCTCGGCCAGTTGCTCGCAGTCGTCGCCCGCCAGCCGCAGCACGCGCTGCGCGCGGAACAGCACGTCGCTGTGGAAGAAACTGGCGATCAGTTCGTCGTACGGATAGTGAGACGAACTGGCGCGTTCGTGGATGTCCTGCGCCAGGAAGTACAGGCGCAGGTAGCGGTTGGTGCGCGCGTTGCGCGTGCCGCGGATGCGACTGAACAGCCCTTCCTTCACGCCGTTGAGCGCGGCCACCACGTCGCCATTGAGCTGCGCCAGCGCCAGGCGCCGGCGCTCGACGTCGGTGCCGCGCACCGGCTCGAGCAGTGAAGCCTTCACGCGCAGGTAGCCGGCCAGCAGCCCATACAGCCGCGCCAGCGCCTGCTGCACCGGCTGGTGCACGAAGAGCGCGGCCCAGATCACCGACAGCACGCCGTACCACGCGGCGCCGGCCACCAGCAGCACGGGCTCGATCCAGGCCGGGTCGTCGCCGCGCAGCGCGTGCTGCTCCATCGAGATGGCGGTGTAGATGGAAGCGATCAGCGTCGCATAACCCAGCGCCTGATAGCGCGGCCCCACGGCCCCCAGCATGCTCAGGCCGAACGTGGCCACGGCCATGCCGGCGGCGAACAGCCAGGGATGCGGCGCCAGGGCCTGCACCGAGAAGGCCGCCGCCGCGAAGCAGGCCAGCGTGGCACCCACCGCGCGCAGCCGTCCGCGCCAGCTGTCGTCGGTCTCGGCGATGGCGCTGGCGATCGAGCCGAGGAACAGCGGCATCAGCCAGCCCATCTGGCCTGCCGCATGGCAAGCCGCCATGATGGCCGCCAGCGCGATGAACACGCGCAGGCTGTAGGGCAGGGAAGGCAGCGCCCAGAGGCGGCCGAGCAGGCGGGAAGACGAAGACATGGCGTGCCTGCGAGTTTACGCAGGCATCGTGCCAGGACGGCACGGCGTCAGCGCGGCCGTGCCCCAGCCTGCACGCCCGCACCCCGCACTTCGATGCGGATCTCGTCGAGCACCTTGCCGCGTGCATCGACCAGCTGCACCATGTGGCGTCCGGGCCACGGCAGCCATTGCGCGCTCGCGCCGCGCGCGAACTCGCGGCCGTCCATGCGCCAGGCCAGGCCCTCGCCTTCGGCCGCGAAGCGCACGCGCTGGCGCGTGGGCGGGATGTCGGGGTCCAGCGCGATGATGGTGCCGCTGGCGGGCAGCGTGATGCGCGCAGTGGCACGTGTGCGATCGACGGGCGCGCCACCGAAACTGCCGGCCGCGAACAGCGGCTGCGCCGTGCCGGGCAGGAACCACTCCTGCCGCGCGGCCTCGATCGGCATCGCGTCGGCGCCGGGCCCGAAGCGCACCGCCGTCGGCTTCATGCCCGCCGGCGGGGGCGGCGCGCGGCTGGGCTCGTGCGCATGCAGGAAACCCATCAGCGCGGCCCACACGGGCGCGGCGCCGCTCGATCCGCTCACCGCGTGCATGGGCGCGCCGCTGGCATTGCCCACCCACACGCCGACGGTGTAGCGCTGCGACCAGCCCACGGCCCAGTTGTCGCGCATGTCCTTGCTGGTGCCGGTCTTCACGGCCGTCCAGAAGCGCGTGGCCAGCACGCTGCCGGTGCCGAAGGTGCGCGCACGGGCGTTGGTGTCCGAGAGGATGTCGCCGACGATGAATGCGGCCTGCGCGTCGAACACCTGCGCGCCGCGCGGGGGCGGTGCGTGGGGCGTGCGCGCAGCGGCGCGCGGCAGCAGCGTGGTGTCGCCCGCGCGTCCGCCATTGGCCAGCGTGCGGTAGGCGTTGGTGAGCGAGAGCAGCGTGACCTCGGCGCTGCCCAGCGCGAGCGAGAAACCGTAGTAGTCGCCCGTCTCGCGCAGCGGCAGGCCGGCGGCCTTGAGCTGGCGGTGGAAGGCGTCGGGCGAGACCATACCCAGCGTGCGCACGGCCGGCACGTTGAGCGAGGCACCCAGGGCGGTGCGCACCGACACCCAGCCCTTGAACTGCCGGTCGTAGTTCTGCGGGATGTAGAGCCCGCCGGACGTGGGAATGTGCGTGGGCGAATCCTCCAGCAGCGAGGCGGCCGTGAGCCGCCGCTCGGCCAGCGCCTGCGCGTAGAGGAAGGGCTTGAGCGTGGAGCCGGCCTGCCGCAGCGCCGTCACCCCGTCCACCTCGGCCGCGCGGCTGAGCGCGCCCGACGAGCCCACCCACGCCAGCACGTCGCCGCTGGCGTTGTCCAGCACCACGATGGCGCCGTCTTCCACCTCCCGGCCCGCCAGCTCGCGCAGGTGCTGGTCCAGCGTCTGCACGGCGAAGCGCTGCAACGGCGCACGCAGTGTGGTGCGCACGCTGGCGGGCACGGCGCCGGCCTGCGAGGCGCGCACCACCTGCCGCGCCACGTGCGGCGCGATGCCGTCGCTGGCCGCGAAGGCGCGGCGCGACAGCGCGGCCTGCGCATACATGTCCAGGCCCAGACAATCCACCGCCTCGCCGGGTTGCAGCGCGCGCAGCACGCCGCAGGCCCGCTGCGCCACCTGGGCCGGCTTCGCGTTGGGCGCACGCACCAGGGCCGAGGCGACGGCGGCCTCGCGGTCGTCCAGGCCGTGCGGCGCCTTGCCGAACAGCGTGCGCGCGAGCGCATCGATGCCCACCAGCTCGCCACGGAACGGCACGAGGTTGAGGTAGGCCTCCAGAATCTGATCCTTGCGCCAGCGCGCATCGAGCCGCGTGGCCGCCACGGCCTGGCCGACTTTCTGGCCCATCGAACGTCCGCCGGGCCCGTGTCGCCAGTCGTCGTCGAGCAGTCCGGCCAGCTGCATGGTGAGCGTGGAGGCGCCGCGCGTGCGCGTGTTCCACAGGTTGGCCCACGCCGCGGCCGAGACGGCGCGCCAGTCCACGCCCGAATGCTCGTAGAAGCGCCGGTCTTCCGACAGCACGATGGCCGTGCGCAGCGCAGGCGAGACGTCGGCCAGCCGCACCCAGTCGCCGCGGCGCACGGTGACGTCGGTGCGCAGCCGGTGCAGCGGCGCGCCGTCGCGGTCGAGCACCAGGGTCTCCGACGCGCGGTGGCTCGCGCGCACCTCGTCAAAGCCCGGCAGTCCCTGCGCCTTCGCGCCCTGCAGCAGCACGCCGAAGAGCAGCGCGCCAGCGGCCACGCGCGTGGTCAGGCGCGCGGCACGGCGGGGCCACGCGGTCATCGGAGCAGGGCGGGCGTGCATCGGCGCAGGGATGAGGTCAGCCGCCGCTCAGGCGCCGCCCGGCTGCGGCCCGTCGTAGCCTTCGATCACCACAATGTCGCCCACGGCCGCCGGCAGGCGCAGCGTGATGGCGTGCTGGTACTCGGGCGAGTTCCAGCAGGCGAGGGCAGTGGCGTAGTCGGGGAATTCGATCACCACGTTGCGCGCGCGGGCCGTGCCCTCCACTGCCTCGAAGGCGCCGCCGCGCACGAGGAAGCGCGCGCCGTACCTGGCGAAGGCCACCGCGTTGGCGGCCACGTATTGCTTGTATTGCTCGGGGTCGTGCACGTCGACACGACCGATCCAGTAGGCCTTGGGCATGGGGGGGTCTCTTTCTCTTGAAAAGTCGGTGACGGGGGTCGCGCTCAGGGCGCAGCCTCCACCTTGACGCGCGCATTCGGAATCTCGCCGTACACGTCGGGCGCGTAGAGCGCCTCGGCGCGCGTCGGCGGCAGGGTGAAGTCGCCCACGTTGTTCAGGCGCACGGTGTATTCGATCTTCGCGCGACCCTTGGGCAGGTATTCGTAATACGTGCGGAAGGCTTCGAAGCCGCGCTCCTCGAATGCGGGCCAGGCCACGCCGCGGTCACGTTGCTCGCCGCGCGTGGCGATCTGCGAATCGCGGCCCAGGCCGCTGCCCAGCACGGTGGCGCCGCCGGGCACGGGGTCGCTCACCACCACCCAGCTCATGTCGGCCTGCGCGTCCACCTCCAGCGCGATGCGCAGCACGTCGCCGCGCGTGTAGCGGCCGGCCGTGGCCTGTTCCACCGGGGTCACGGTGCGCGTGATGCGGTAGCCCGCCGCCACGGGCGACGTCAGCGGCACGGCCGCCATGGCCTGCAGCGTGAGCCACGGCCGGCCGCTGCCCTGGTGCGTGACGACCAGCGGCTGCGTGACGCCCGGCGCGGGCCAGGGCAGCGTCATGGCGTTGTTGCGCAGCATGCCGGCGGCGGCGGGTGCGCCGATGGCCGTGCCTTGATGCGGCAGGCCCTGGGCCGAGCTCGCGTCGGCCGGCTTCACGCGCTCCACGCGCGCCCAGTCCACGGCGGCCGTGCCGGAGCCCAGCTGTGCCCGCGTGCTGCCGGCCACCGGCTGCGATTCGAACCTGGCCGAGAACTGACGCAGCGCCAGGCTGCCCCACAGGTTGGCCACCGTGGTGTGCCAGGCGCCGTTCTGCTGGCGCGCGATGAAGCCCGCGGCCAGGCGGCCCATGTCGTCCTTCCAGGCCGGATCGTCCATCACCGAGAGCAGCAGGCGCGCGGCGTTGACGTCGGGGCCCTGCATCAGCCACCACCAGCCGTCCTCGCGCTCGGTGCTGAACGACATGCGCGTGCCCTGGTACGTCAGGCGCGCGCGCAGGATCTGCGTGGCCTCGGCCAGCCGCTCGGCGCGGTGCGGCGCGTCGGGCATGCGCTGCAGGATGTCATGCCAGTCGATCACCGCGTGCGTGGGCCACTGGTTGGGCGCGATGGTGATGCTCTGCAGCAGTCGCGGCGTGGCGGCGCCGGTGCGGGCGAGGGCTGCGATGGCGGCGATCTTGCGCACATCCAGGTCGGCGCGCGGGCTCCAGAAGTCGCGTTTCACGCGGCCTTCGACGAAGGCGATCAGGCCGCGTTCGAGCTCGCTGCGCACGCCCTCGGGCAGGGCGAAGGCCGGGTCGAGCGCTGCGGCTTCGTGCGTGGCCGACAGCAGGTAGGCCGCCAGCGTGTCGCTGCCGCGCGCGGATTCGCCTTCGCGTGGCGGGAAGTAGCTGGGCAATCCGTCGCTGTCCAGATAGCCCGGCATCAGGCCGGCCACGCGGCGCCACAACGCGGCGTCGCCCAGGCCGATGGCGCGGCTGGTCTGCTGCTCCAGGCAGGTGTAGGGATAGCGCGCGAACCAGTCGCGCACGCCCGGCAGGCCTTCGGCCAGGCGCGGCTGCAGCGACATGCGCAGCCCGCCGCGCGCGACGCCGCTGTCGGCCCCCGGTCCGCCGGCCGCGTTCAGTAGCGCGCCGGCCGGCGACGCCACGTCGATCGACAGGCTGCCGTCCACCTGCGACAGCGTGGCCTGGCGCACGGTCAGTGGCACGGCCGGCACGATGCGTTGCGTGGCCTTGAGCGCGTCGCGCGCGCCCGCGTTGCCGCTGGTCTCGCGCGCCTCGATCTCCCACAGCAGCGACTCGGCGCGCGTGAAGGCCAACTGCGCGGGCGCCTTCACGTCCCACGTCACTTCGCGGGCCTCGCCGGCCGGGATGTCCACCGTGCGCGGCGGCAGTTGCAGCAGCGTGGCGCGCGGCGCCACCTCGACCTTCATCGCACGCGAGGTGGTGTTGCGCAGCGTGAACTGGGCGCGGAAGGCGTCGTCCTCGCGCACCAGCGGCGGCAGGCCGCTGATGATCTGCAGATCCTGCGTGGCGCGGATGCGCGTCTCGCCGGTGCCGAACAGGCCCGTGCCGGCATCGGCCACGGCGACGATGCGGAAGGTGGTGAGCGCGTCGTTGAGCGGCACGGTCACCTTGGCCTGACCTTGCGCGTCGAGCACGACGGTGGGGTTCCACAGCAGCAGCGTGTCGAGCAGCTCGCGCGTGGGGCTGCGCCCGCCGCCGCCACCCGGCGCCACGGCCTTGCGGCCGTAGTGACGCCGGCCGATGATTTCCATCTGCGCGGTGGACGTCTCCACGCCCCAAGAGCGGCGTTGGAGCATGGCGTCCAGCAGGTTCCAGCTGTCGTTGGGCATCAGCTCCAGCAAGGCCTGATCGACGGCGGCCAGTGCCACCTCGGCGCCAGCGGCGGGCGTGCCGTCGGGCTTCTTCACGCTGATCGTCACCTGCGCCTGGCCGCGCACGGTGTAGCTTTCGCGGTCGGCCTTCACGGCGACGTCCAGCCTGTGCGCGCGCGTGCCCACGCGGATCTCGGCCACGCCCAGGCGGAAGGCGGGCTTGGAGAGGTCGACCAGCGCCGTGGGCGCCACGTACTCGCGACCCTCCACCCAGAAGGCCGTCCACCATTCGCGCGGCGCCTTGTAGCCCCAGGTGAAGAAGCTGTACCACGGCACGTCGCGCAGGCGGCCGCGCAGGGCCAGCACGCTCACGAAAGTGTTGGGGCCCCAGTCCTCGCCCACTTTCAGGCTCACGGTCGGGTCTTGCCCGTTGAGCTGCATCACGTGCGTCTCGACGATGCCCTCGCGCTCCACCGCCACCAGCGCGGTGGCGAAGCGGAACGGCATGCGCACCTGGAAGCGCGCGGTCTCGCCGGGCTCGTAGCTCTTCTTCTCGGGCAGCACGTCGATGCGGTCGTTGTTCTGGCCGCCGAACCACAGCTCGCCCTGGCGCGTGACCCACACCGAGCTGGCGGCCTCGCTGGCGCGGCCGGCGCTGTCTTTGGCCGTGGCCACCAGCTCGACTTCACCGGCCTGCGCGAGCGAGGTCTCGCACAGCAGCAGGCCGCGCGAGTCGCTCTTGCCGCTGCAGACCTCGCCGAGGTCTTTCAGTTCGGTCTTGTTGTCGTAGCTGTAGAAGCCGCCCACCATGCGCTTGCGGCTGGTGGTGGTGATGCGCGCCACGGCCTTCACCGCCAGCGGCACGCCCTCGCGCGGCTTGCCCGCGTGGTCGAGCGCGAGGGCCTGGAACTTGAGCTTGCGGCCGGCCGAGATCCAGCTCTCGGCACGGATGCCGGCCACCACGCCGGCCGGCCACACGGTCGAGACGCTGCGCAGCGTCTGCAGCTCGCCGTTCGGGTCGGCGTAAGTGGCTTCGAGCACCAGCTCGCGTGGGGCGCGCGCGGCGGGCAGCGGTTCGATGGTGACCTGCCCGGTGCCGTTGCGGTCGAGCGTGAGCGGCAGCTTGTCGGCCACCACGCGCTCATCCTGCGGTGCGGTGTCTTCTTCCTCGCCCTCGGTGCCGGCGGCAGGGGTGGCGTTGCGCGGGGGCGTGAAGCTGAAGCTGTCGAAGTCGCGGAAGTCGGGCCGCCGCTCGCGCATCAGCGCCGACACGCGCACCGGCAGGTTCGTCGCGGCGCCGCCGGCCACATAGCTCACCTGCACCTGCGCCGGCACGCGCGCGGGGGCCACCAGCGCTTCGTTGCCTGCAGGCGCCACGCGGCCCTGCAGCACGGGAAGGCGGAATTCTTCGACACGGAACTCGCCGCTGTCCTGCGTGTCGCGGCCCAGTTGCATCGTCACGCGATAGACGCCCAGCCGGGCGGCCGGCGGAATGGCGAAGCTGCTCTCGGCGGCCAGACCGCCGCTGCCCGTGGTGCGCCAGGTCAGCGGCTGGCGATAGAGCTGGCCGCTGCCGGTGTGGCGGATTTCCACCTGCGTGGGCCGCTCTCGCGGCAGCGCGAAGCCGGCGCGCGTTTCGGTGCGGATGAAGTGCTTCATCGACACCGTCTCGCCGGCGCGCAGCAAGGTACGGTCGAACACGGTGTGCATGCGCACGTCGGGTTGTGGCGCGCTGTTGGTGGGCAGGTCGAACCGCCAGGGCTCGATGCCGCGGTGCCAGTCGCTCCAGGTGAAGGCGATGTCCTGGACGGCGCTGCCGTCGGCCGCGCGGCCCGGCGCGCGCGCGC
>JAGOCV010000408.1 GCA_017998575.1 Burkholderiaceae bacterium | reverse complement strand
GCTTGACACCGTGCGCCTGACAGGCCTTGGCCACGTGGGCGCTTCCGACGACATTGGTCTGGCTGTCTTCCACCCAGTCGTTCGGATCTTTGTAGGCGGCTGCGGCGTGGATCACCACGTCGGGCTTGAAATCGGCAAAGCACGCGTCAACGAAGGCCGCATCTGCAATGCTGCCTTCACGCAACTCGAGCCCGTCCACAGGGGGAACGACTTCGCGCTTGCCGGTGGCAAAGTTGTCGATGACGAAGATGCGGTGGCCCGCAGGCAGCCAGTGCTCGATCAGGTTCGAGCCCAGGCAGCCGGCACCGCCGGTAATAAGGATGCGAAGGGGGGCGGCGCTCATTGCTTCTTGTCCGCCAGGCGCAGGTGGGTGTATTCGCCAAGCGTTCCGTGCTCGCGGTAGTAGGCGATGGCCGCCGACACGGTTTCCTGCAGCGGCGTGAACTCGGGCTGACCGAAATCGGCGAAGGTGCGCGAGGGGTCGAGCAGGATCGAGAACACGTCATCCGGGCCCAGCGCCTTGACTTCGGCCTTGGGCTTGCCCGGAACATCCATGGCATCGACGACCGCGTCGTACAGCTCCTGGATGGCGATATCCTGGCCCGACGAGAAGTGATACGCACCGTGGCCGACGCCGTCGCAGGCCTTGAGCACCACGCGCGCCAGATCCTTCACATAGACGAAGTCGCGACGCGCTTCGGTCACGAAGCACTGTTTGCCGTCCTTCAGGCGCTGATAGAAGATGGGCAGGGGGCCGGCCACATTACGAGGGCCCACCACATTGGCCAGGCGGAAGGTCACGTAGTCCACACCAGAGAGCTCGAGGTAGTACTCGTTGGTGGTCTTGGAGATCGCGTAGCTGCTGCTGCCCGGATTGCGCGGGTGGTCCAGCCGGATCGGCTGCTGCGAGGGCTTGAGTCCGTAGCACAGCGCGGTCTGGAAGTAGACGAAGCGCTTGACGCCGAACTTGCGCGCTGCGTCCACCATGTTGGAGCCGCCCACGCAGTTCGTGAGCGTGTCGTTGTACCAGTCGTCCGGGTCCTTGTACGAGGCGGCGGTGTGCACGATTGCATCGGGACGGAAGTCGCCGATGAGCGCATCCATCTTCTGCTTGTCGGAGATGGTGTCGATCACCACGCGCAGGTTTGCGTGATCCTTCAGGTGTTCGCGACGACCGGTGGCGAGGTTGTCCACCGCGATGACGGTGTCGCCACGTTCGAGCAGCATTTCGACGACGTGCGAGCCGATCTGGCCGAGGCCACCTGTGACGAAGACTTTCATGGGCAGAATTCCTTGAGAGAAAACAGGATGAAGCGAAGCAGCGGCGCGGTCAGGCGAGCTGCTCGAGAATGCGGTGGGCGGCCTCGCCGTCGCCGTAGGGGCGTGCGGTCGCGGCCTTGGGAGGCGTGGTCAGCACCGAATCGAAGGCGCGCACGATGGCGTCCTCGTCGGCGCCGACAAGCTGATTCCAGCCGAGCGAGACGGTCTCGACCCACTCGGTCTCGTCACGCATGGTGACGCAGGGCACGCCGTAGAAGAAAGCCTCCTTCTGCACGCCACCCGAATCGGTGACGATGGCTACGGCCGACTGCTCGAGCGCCACCATGTCGAGAAAGGACAGCGGCTCCACCACCGTGAGCGGCGCCAGCAGTTCGCGCAGGCCGTATTGCTCGACCAGGCGCGCGGTGCGCGGATGCAGCGGCAGCACCACGGGCCGGTTGGCAGCGATGCGGCCGAGCGCACGCAGCACTGGCGCGAGCCGGGCGGGATCGTCGGTGTTTTCGGCACGATGGCACGTGGCCAGCACAAAGCCGCCTCGCGACAGACCCAGTGTCTCGAGCACGCGGCTGCGGGCCAGGGCCCGTTCGCGCGAGTACAGGGCCACGTCGAACATCACGTCGCCCACATTCGACACGCCTGCCGTGCGGCCTTCGGCGCGAAGGTTGTCGACGGCGGCCTCGGTCGGGCAGAACAGCAGTGTCGACACCCGGTCGGCCACGATGCGGTTCACTTCCTCGGGCATGCGCATGTTGAACGAGCGCAGGCCCGCTTCCACGTGCGCCACCGGAATGTGCAGCTTGGCCGCCGCCAGTGCGCCGGCCAGCGTGGAGTTGGTGTCGCCGTAGATGAGCAGCCAGTCGGGCTTTTCCTGCAGCAGCACCTGCTCGACCGACTCCAGCATGCGGCCGGTCATCGCGCCATGACCACCGCCCGAGATGCCCAGGTGATGACCGGGGCGCGGGATCTCCAGCTCGTCGAAGAACACCTGCGACATGTTGTCGTCGTAATGCTGTCCGGTGTGAACCAGCACTTCCTCGATCTGGCCGGCCCAACGTTGGCGGATGGCGCGGGAAATCGCGGCCGCCTTGATGAACTGCGGCCGGGCGCCGACGACGGTGACGATGCGCTTCAAGCCGCAGCCCCTGCGCCCGCCAGGGCCTGGCCCAGTGCCGCGACGATCCGGTCCTGCGTCGCCTCATCCAGATCGGGGTGCATGGGCAGGCTCATCACGCGCCCGGCCGCCACATGGCTGAGCGGCGTTGCCGCCGCATCGCCCAGATGGCGGTAGGCCGGCTGCATGTTGAGCGACACCGGATAGTGCACGGCCGTGGGCACGCCCTGTTCCTTGAGCGCAGCCTGCACGGCCTCGCGGGCATCGACCTTGACCGTGTACTGCGCCCAGACGCTGTCGCGGCCTTCCCGCACGGTCACCAGTTCCAGCGGCAGGCCCGCGGCTTTGAGCTTGCGGGCCCAGGCGTCGCCGATGGCGATGCGCTGCGTGACTTCCCAGTCGAACCGTTCGAGCTTGGCCAGCACCACCGCGCATTGCAGCGTGTCCATGCGTCCGCCCACGCCGACGCGGGTGTGGTGGTAGCGGCCGGACTGGCCGTGCACGCGGATTTCGCGCATGGCCTGCGCCAGCTTGTCGTCACTGGTGAAGATGGCTCCGCCGTCGCCGTAGCATCCCAGCGGCTTGCTCGGGAAGAAGCTGGTGCATCCGATGGTGGAGACG
>JAGOCV010000116.1 GCA_017998575.1 Burkholderiaceae bacterium | reverse complement strand
CCATCGTGCTGGGCTACTGGAAGGACGAGGGCTACGACGTCAGGGTGGTCACCACGGGCGGCTCGCTGCAGGGCATCCAGCAGATGGTGGGCGGTGGTGTCGACTTCGCGCAGATGGATTCGGCCCCGATGATCCAGGCCAACACCGACAACGACGTGCCGGTGCGCGGGATCATGAACACGCTGGTCATCGACTGGGGCATCGCCGTGCCCGGCAGCAGCCCCATCCGCAGCATCGCGGATTTCAAGGGCAAGAAGATCGGCGTGTTCAGCCTGGGCACGGGCGGCATGCCGCTGCTCAAGGGCTACCTGCGCGCCAACGGCATCGATCCGGACAAGGACGTGCAGATCATCGCCACCGGCGCCGGCGCCCCCGCGCTCGAAGCGCTGCGGACCGACCGCGTGCAGGGCCTGATGTTCTGGGGCTCGGCCCTCACCGGCTTCCAGAACGCGGGCCTGGACATGCGCGTGCTGTTCAACCCCGAATGGCGCCGCTTGCCCGGCTTCACGCTCGGCACGCTGCAAAAGACCATCGATGCCGACCCGGCCATGGTGGAGGCCATCGCGCGCGGCGCGGCCAAGGCCACGCTGTACGCGCAGACCAACCCCGACTGCGCGCGCCGCATCCACTGGAAGAACTACCCCGCCACCAAGCCCACGGGTGCCGACGAGGCCACGCTCGTGAAATGGGACAACGCCCTGCTGCAGGCGTCGCTGGACTCGATCCGTGCCGCCTACGACATGAATGGCGGCAAGTACATCGGCGCCATGGACCCGGCCGCCTACGGCCGCATGCAGGACTTCATGCTCAAGGAAGGGCTGATCAAACGCACGCTGCCGCCGGCGTCCATGCTGCACCTCAAGCCCGGCTTCATCGAGGCCGTCAACCGGTTCGACCGCGACGCCGTCATCGCCGACGCCCGGGCCTGCAAGGGCCTGTGAACGCCGGCGCCGCACGCACGCCCCCACCAGGAGATATCGCATGCCCTACACCGACGCCCCCATCGACGCGCCACGCCGCGCCTCGCCGGCCGAAATGCCCATCCTCGACCTGGGCGACTGGATCGCTGGCGGCCCCATCGAGCCGTTGGTGGAGCAGTTCAAGGCCGCCTGCACGGCCACCGGCTTCTTCTACGTGAAGAACCACGGCGTGCCGCAGCAGGTCATCGACGACGTGTTCGCCGCCACTCGCCGGTACTTCGCGCTACCGCTCGAGGAGCGGATGAAGGACCAGATCGATGAGCGCTTCCGCCGTGGCTTCATGCCCATGGGCGTCACCCAGCACCCGGGCCACAAGCCCGACCTGAAGGAGAGCTACGAACTCGGCATCGACGTGCCGGCGGACGATCCGGCCGTGCTGGCCGGCCTGCCGCTGCACGGCCCCAACCGCTGGCCGGCCGACAAGCCGTGGCTGGAGCCGGCGGCCATGGCCTACTTCAATGCCACCATCGAGCTGGGCACGCGCCTGCTGCGCATCATGGCGCTGGCCATGGGCGAGAAGGAAGAGTTCTTCCTGCACTACCTGAAGAAGCCGATGATCCAGTCGCGCCTGTTCCATTACCCCCCGCAGGAAGAGTTCTCGCCGCTGGAGCTCGGCGCCGCCGCGCACACCGACTACGGCATGCTCACGCTGCTCGCGCAGGATCCGATCGGTGGGCTGGAGCTGCGCACGCGTGGCGGCGAATGGGTGGCGGCGCCCTTCATCGAAGGCACGCTGGTCGTCAACCTGGGCGATCTCATCAAGACCTGGACCAACGACCACTACGTATCGAATCCCCACCGCGTGGCCAACCGCACGGGCCGCGAGCGCTACTCGATACCGACGTTCTTCAACCTCGACTACGACACGCCCGTGGCCTGCCTGTCGCAGTTCAGGCCGGCCGAGGGCGAGCCGCTGCATCCGCCCATCAAGTCGGGCGACTACCTCGTGAGTCGCTTCGCGGCCGTGCAGAAGTACAAGACGCCGACCGAACTGGCTGCCGCGGCCTGAGCGGCTCAGCCGCCACCGGCGGCAGCGCGGCGTTCGTCACGGGCCTCGAAGCGCTCGAGCACGGCCATGAGCGAGGCGATGAAGGTGCTCACCGCCAGCGGCAGGTTTCGGCCCTTGCGCACGGCGAGCGCAAACAGCTGCGGCCGTGCGTGCACGTCCTTGAGCGGCACGTACGAGCCGGCGCGTGGCTTGGCGGTCGGGTCTTCGAGCGGGATGGTGGTGAACGTGAGGCACATGCCTTCGGCGGCCACGTTGCGCATCAGTTCGTAGGAGTTGGTCTCCAGCGTGATACGCGGACGGATCTTGGCCTTGCCCAGCATCTCGTCGTTCTGCTGCTTGGCCCACAGCGATGCGTCCAGCGACGACAGGCCGTACTCGGCGCAGTCCGACAGGCGCAGCGTCTTGCGATGCTGCAGCGGATGGCCGTCGGGCACCAGCACGTGCAAGGGCAGCAGGCGCGAGTACAGCACCGACAGATCCTGGAAGGCGATGTCGCCGAAGGTGAAGCAGGCGTCGAGTTCGTCCCCCAGCAGCATCTCGCCCAGCCGCGGGCTGCCCGCCACGTGCACGCTGAACGTGATGCCGGGGTACTGCACCGAGAAGTCGGCCAGGAAGCGCGGCATCAGGTCGCGCACCAGTGACTCGGGCATGCCGAAGCTCACGTGGCCGCGCCGCAGGCCCTGCAGCGCCTCGATTTCGGAATGCAGGCGGCGCGATTCGTTGCTGATGTCCTTGTAGTAGCGCATCAACAACTCGCCGGCCGCCGTCAGCCGGATGCGCCCGCGCCCCTGGCGGCGCTCGATCACGGGCGCACCCAGCGCGTCCTCGAGCAACGCGAGCTGCCGGCTGATGGCCGAGGCGGCGACATAGAGGCTTTCGGACGCCGCGCGGACCGAACCGGTGCGCGCCACCTCGGCGAAGTAGCGCAGGGCCGTTGAAGAAACCAGATTCATGACGAACGATAGATGCAGTCAGGCCGATGAACGCTGAACGATGAGCCCCCGATTTGAACCGCCCAACCCCGGCAGTGCAATCGATGACTGCGGTGGTGGGCATCGCCGCCTCCAACGCCGAAGACATCGCCCGGGCTCGACGCCGCAGCCCGCCAGTTCGTCGGACCCGCATCGCTGGACGACTTCCTCGGCGCTGCGACATGCTTGTATGCCTGCTGCCGCTCTCCGACGACGTCGGCGGACGACCAGAGGGACTTCGAGAAGTCATCGATTCCGGACTCTTCAGCCGGGCCGGAAACCGGACTCAGGCGCGCGCCCGCACCAGCCGCACCGCCAGCCCGCCGAGGGTGGTCAGTGTGGCCAGTGCCGCCACGCCGCCCCAGCCCCATTGCGCCAGCGCCAGGCTGCCCAGCAGCGCGCCAGCCGCCATGCCCGTGAACATGCCGGTGAACAGCACGGCATTGAGCCGGCTGCGCGCTTCGGGCTCCAGCCCATAGACCTGTGTCTGGTGGGCCACCATCGCGGCCTGGACGCCGAAGTCGAACGCGATGGCACAGGCCACGATCAGCGCCAGCCGCAGCGCGGGCGTGGCCAGCAACGCGTCCAGCGCCAGCGCAGCGAAGCCCACCGCCGCCAGTGCCGCGCCCAGGCGGATGGCCAGTTCGGGCCCGCGCCGGTCGGCCAGGCGCCCCGCCAGCGGCGCGGCCAGCGCGCCCGCCGCACCGGCCAGGCCGAAGGCGCCCGCCGCGGCGCTGCCCAGGCCGAATTGCTGGTGCAGCATCACCGCCAGCGTGGACCAGAACGCGCTGAATCCCACGGACAGCAACCCCTGCGACAGGGTGGCGCGGCGCAGTCCGGCATGGCGGCGCCAGAGCTGGACGAGCGAGCCGATCAGGGCCCCGTAGCCCAGCTGCGTGGTGGGCGCCAGCGGCGGCAGCGCGCGCCAGGCCACGCAGCCGGTCAGCGCGATCGACGCGGCGGCGATGAAGTACGTGGCGCGCCAGCCGAGCTGGTCCGCGATCCAGCCGCTGGCCACGCGCGAGAGCAGGATGCCCAGCAACAGCCCCGTCATCACCGTGCCGACCACCCGGCCGCGCTGTGCGGGTGGCGCCAGCGTGGCGGCCGCCGGTACGATGTCCTGCGCCAGCGTGCCCGCCAGCCCGATGGCCAGACTGGCCAGCAGCAGTCCGCCGATGCCGGGGGCCACAGCGCAGCCCAGCAAGGCCGCCACCAGCGCCGCCGCCTTGGCGCAGATCAGCCGCCGTCGGTCGAAGCGGTCACCCAGCGGCGCCAGCAGCAGGATGCCCAGCGCATAGCCCAGTTGGGTGAGAGTGGGCACCCAGCCGGTGGCGCGCGGGCCGGCCTGCAGATCAGCCCCCATCACGCCCAGCATCGGCTGGGCGTAGTAGATCGACGCCACCGCCAGACCCGCGCCGGTCGCCAGCATGAGCACCAGCCGGCGCGGCACGTCTCCCACGACGACAGGTGGCGTTGTATACGTTGGATGAATGGCTTGCATGGGTGTGACGTCGGGTGGGGATCGGCTGGTGCGATTCTTTCCCTTTGGCGGCTTGCACGGTAGTACCACCGGCCGAACATTTGATATACGCTGATTGCATGAACGATGCGCTCACGTCACAGGCCGACCGGCTGCAGCTGCTCCACACCTTCGTGCGCATCGTGGAGACGGGCAACCTGTCCTCGGCGGCCCTCCAGCTCGGCACCAGCCAGCCCACGGTGAGCCGCCGGCTGCAGGCGCTGGAGAAGCTGCTCGGCCTGCGGTTGCTGCAACGCTCCACCCACACCCTGCGGCTCACCGAAGACGGCGAACGCTGCTTCGCCCATGCGCGCGAACTGCTCGGCACCTGGGAGGCCATGCAGTCCGACCTGCGCGGCGCGCGGGACGTACCGCGCGGCACGCTGCGCGTGATGGTGCCCCACGCCTTCGGCCAGGACCAGCTGATCGCGCCGCTCACCGAGTTCCTGCGCCAGCATCCCGACGTGTCGGTGGAGTGGCTGCTGCAAGACCGCCTGCCCGACTTCATCGCCGAGGGCATCGACTGCGCGATCCGCGTGGGCCGTGTGGACGAGCCCGGCGTGGTGGCCGTGCGGCTGGCCGAGGTGCCACGCATCGTCGTCGCCGCGCCCGCCGTGGCGGCTGCCCTGCCCGGACCGCAGGCCGGCCCGGCCGAGCTGGAGCGCCTGCCCTGGCTGGCCCTGCACACCTTCTACCGCGACGAAGTGGCCCTCGCGCGAGCGCCGGGCGCCATCGGGGCGGACGGGGCGTCAGGCGCCGACAGCCTGCATCGCTTCGCGATCCGCCCGCGCCTCTCCACGGACAGCCTCTACGCGGTGCGGCAGGCCGCGCTGGCCGGGCTGGGCGCGTGCATCGTCTCGCGCTGGGTGGTGCTGGACGACCTGGCCCGGGGCCGGTTGGTGCACCTGGCGCCGCAGTGGCAGGCGCCGCCGCTGCCCGTGTACCTGATCTATCCGCCCGCGCGCTGGCTGCCCGCGCGGCTGCGCGCGTTCTCGGCGCTGATGCGTGAGTGCATGCCGCAGCTCACGGGCATGCAGCCGGTGACCTGAGCACGCGGTGGCTCAGCCGCCGCGTCGCGCCAGCTGCGCCACCAGCTCGGGCACCAGCCGGTCGCCGCCGCCGTCCTGCACGGCCTGCGCGTAGGTGTCCAGCACCGCTGCGCCGATGTCGCGGACCGCGCCGGTATCGGCGGCCATCTGCTGGTAGTAGGTGAGATCTTTCTGCGCGTTGGACATGGCAAAGCGCAGCGCCGACGGATCGCCCGTGGTGATGGCGCCGCGCAGCCGCTCCAGCGCCACGCCGGCGCCGCCGCCCTTGGCCAGCACGTCGACGAACACCTCGGGCGCCATGCCGGCGCGCTGGGCGCACGCCGCGGCCTCGGCCAGCAGTGCCACCGTGCCCAGTGACACGTAGTTGTGCAGCAGCTTCATGCGGTGGCCCGCGCCCGCCGGGCCCACGTGGGTGATGTTTTCGGCAAAGCAGGCCAGCACGGGCCGCCACTGCGCGAACAGCGCCGCGTCACCGCCCACCAGCAGGTTGAGCCGGCCCTCGGCCGCTTCCTTCGGCGTGCGCGTCATGGGCGCATCCAGGAAATGCAGGCCGCGCGCCTGGGCGGCTGCGGCCATGCGCTCGGTGGAAGCCGGAACGGCGGTGGAGCAATCGATGACGAGGCTGCCGGGCGCCAGGTGCGCCAGCGCGCCGTCCTCCCCTGTCAGCACGGCCTCGACCTGCGGGCTGCCGGTCACGCACAGCAGGAGCACATCGACGGCGCGCGCCAGCTCGGGCACCGTGGCCGCCGTGCGTGCGCCGGCGGCCCGCAACGCATCGAGCGGCTGGTTGCCCGGATGTTCGAGCAGCGTCAGGCGGTGGCCGCCCTTCTGGAGGTTGGTGGCGATGCCGTGCCCCATGAGGCCGACGCCGACGAGTCCGATGTGATGGGTGGCCATGAGAGCGGTGCGCAGAGGGTGGTTGGGGGTGTGGCGGAAAGCGCATCGAGGATAGCCCCGGCACCCGCCGGACGGCATGCGCCATCTAGGGGATTTCCCGCACTGCGGTGGTGTTTCCGGTCGTGCGGCCGCCTCTGGGCACCACTGTGGGGCCAATACCCTACAAGACACCTGGGCCTTGCATTGACGTTCAATAGGCGGTCACGAATACTGATTCCGTAATGAATCGACGTTTCTGATTTGAAACAAGAAACGCCGACCGCCCCACCCTCTCCCTGCAGGTGCACGATGAACGAAGCAACTGAAAACGACGGCGGCACGTGGCACGACGTGGCCGCGCGCGATCAACTCGATCCGGACTTTCCCACGGGCGTGGTGGTGGGGGCCGAGAAGATCGGCCTGTTCCTGCTCGATGAGCAGGTGCATGCGCTGGAGGACGTCTGCCCGCACGCCTACGCGCTGCTGTCGCAGGGCTTCCAGGAAGACGGCCACATCGAATGCCCGCTGCACGAAGCGCGCTTCGAGATCGCCACCGGCAAGTGCAAGAACGAAATCGGCCAGCGCGACCTCAAGTGCTATCCCGTGCGCGTCAACGGCGCCGGCCGCGTCGAGGTGAAGATTCCGGTGGTGGCCGCATGAGCGCCGTGCCTGCGGCGGGCACGCCCGCGATCGAGTTCATCGGTGTCGACAAGCGCTTCCCGGCGCGCGGTACGTCGGGCGAGGTGCTGGCGGCCACCAACGTCACCTTCGCCATCCAGCCCGGCGAGGTGGTGTCCATCATCGGCCCCTCGGGCTGCGGCAAGAGCACCCTGCTCAACATGGGCTCGGGCCTGGCCAGGCCCTCGGCCGGCACCGTGAAGGTGGGCGGCCACGAGGTGTCGGGCCCCAACCGCCACGTCGCCTTCATGCTGCAGAAAGACCTGCTCATGCCCTGGCGCACCATCGCCGAGAACGTGGAGTTCGGGCTCGAGCTGCGCGGCGTGAAGAAGGCCGACCGCAAGGCCACGTCCGAGCGCCTGCTGGACCAGTGCCACCTGACCGGCTTCGGCGGCCACTATCCGCACCAGCTGTCGGGCGGCATGCGCCAGCGCGCCGCCATGGCGCGCACGCTCGCGGTCGATCCGCAGGTGCTGCTGATGGACGAGCCGTTCTCCGCGCTCGACGCGCAGACCAAGATGATCCTGCAGCAGGACCTGGCCCGCACGGTGCAAAAGCACGGCAAGACGGTGCTGTTCATCACCCACGACCTGGTCGAGGCCGTCGCGCTGTCCGACCGCATCCTGGTGATGAGCGAGCGCCCCGGCACCATCATCGAGCAGATCCCGGTCGACATCCCCGGCCGCGACAACCCCATGCAGCGCCGCAAGCACGAGCGCGTGGGCGCCTATGTGGGCCAGCTGATGGACCTGCTCAAGCTCGACGCCAACACCGAAGTGCACTGAGCACGCCGAACCGATTTCCCCAACCGTTCCTCCCCAACCCTGATCTGGAGAACACCATGAGCTTCCGTCCCGTTGCCTCGGCCACCCGCCGTGCCTGCCTGGCGATCGCCGCCGCCTGCGCCTTCGGCGCGCCCCTGGCGGCCTCGGCCCAGGCGATGCAGGAGATCACCTACCTGCTGCCCTCCAGCGCCACGCTGCCGGCGTTCGGCCCGTGGATGCTGGCCCAGGCCAAGGGCTACTACAAGGCCGAAGGCCTGGATGTGAAGTTCGTCACCGGCCGCGGCGGCGTCGACGTCGCCAAGCAGGTGGGCGCGGGCAACGCGGTCATCGGCGGCGCCATCGGCGACACGCCCATCATCGCGCGCGCCCAGGGCATCCCCGTCAAGGCCGTGGCCGTGCTGGGCGCCGGCTCGCTGATGCAGCTGGTCAGCCACGAGGACGAGCGCATCGAAAGCCCGCGCGAACTGCGCGGCAAGACGGTGACCACCATCGCCTACACCGACACCGGCTACTACGCCCTGCTGGGCATGCTCTCCAAGTCGGGCATGACCAAGAACGACCTGGACATCCAGGCTGCCGGCCCCGCGGGCGTGTGGCAGCTGTTCGCCAGCCGCAAGGCCGCGGCCATGGCGGCGGTGCCCGACTGGACGGTCTCGGCCATGGAAGCCGGCGCCAAGGTCAGCATCATCCCGGCCGACGTGTACTTCAAGAGCATGGCGCAGGCCATCCTGGTCTCGGACAAGACGATTGCCGAGAACCCGCAGCTGGTGCAAAAGCTCGTGCGCGCCACGCTCAAGGGCATGAAGGACATCATGGCCAACCCCAAGGAAGCCGCCAAGGCCTACGTGGCCGCCGTGCCGCAGCACAAGGGCAAGGAAGCCACCATCGAGAAGACCTTCGAGATGTACAACAAGTACGTCTACGCCAACCAGAAGGTGCCGGGCACCATGGACGAGGCTCGCCTGGGCGAGCTGCAGAAGTTCTACGTGGGCAACGCCATCGTGCCCAAGGAAGTTCCGCTCAAGGACCTCTACACCAACCAGTTCGTGAAGTAAGGCTCACCCCCAGGCTTTCCCACTCCGTGTGGTCCGCCAACCCCCTGCGAGGGGGCGACACCCGCGGCCCGGCACAGCCGGTTCCGCGGTGTCCCCGGCATCACCACCATTGCTGCCCAGATAGACAGACACACACATGAATCCGCAACGCGACCGACTGATCACCGCCGGCTGGAGCCTGGCCGTCCTGGTCATCTTCCTGCTGGTCTGGGAATTCGTTCCGGGCTGGCTGGGCATGCCGTCGTTCGTGCTGCCCAGCTTCTCGGACGTCTGCCGCGAAGCCGTGCGCATCTGGGGCACCGAGCGCCTGCTGTGGCACTCGGGCATCACCGCGCTCGAAGTGGTGGTGGGCTTCATCCTGGGCTCGGCCCTGGGCGCGGGCATCGGCTATGCGCTGGGCCTGTCGCCGCGCGTCGAGGCCGTGCTCTCGCCGTACCTTCTCGCACTGCAGATTGCGCCCAAGGTGGCGTTCGCGCCGCTGTTCGTGATGTGGCTGGGCTACACGGTCTATCCCAAGATCCTGGTGGCCATCCTGATCGTGTTCTTCCCGGTGCTGATCAACGTGCTGTCGGCCATGCGCGCCATGGACCACGACATCATCAACCTCGCGCGGTCGTTCTCGGCCACGCGCGGCCAGGTGTTCCGCATGGTCGAGTTCCCGACCACGCTGCCGCCGCTGTTCTCGGGCCTGCGCATCGGCTCCACGCTCGCCGTCATCGGTGTGGTGGTGGGCGAGCTGGTGGGCGGCAACATGGGCCTGGGTTACCTGCTCACCTTCTTCGAAGGCCAGGGCAACACGGCCGGCGTGTTCGTGGTGATCGGCGCACTCACCGTGATCGGCATCGTGGCGTACTACGCCGTGGTGATCGCCGAGCGCCGGGTGCTTCATTACCTGCCCAGCGCCGAGCGGCGTTCGGCCTGAGCGGCACGACGGATATGGTCGAAGGCAATTCCTCCGAAATCCGGCTCGACGGCCGCCGCGTGCTCGTCACGGGCGCGGCCCGCGGGCTGGGCGAGAGCTTCGCGCGCGCGCTGGTGGCCGCCGGCGCACGCGTGGTGCTGTCCGACGTGCTGCACGAGCAGGGCCGCCAGGTGGCGCAGCAGCTGGGCGACGCCGCGCACTACGTGCCGATGGACCTGCTCGATCCCGCCGCCATCGAAACCGGCGTGGCCCAGGCCGCGCAGTGGCTCGGCGGCCTGGATGGTCTGATCAACAACGCGGCCATCACCAATTCGGGCGGCAAGACCATGGACCAGCTGGCCGTGGACATGTTCGACCGCGTGATGAACGTCAACGTGCGCGGCACCTGGCTGGTGACCAACGCCGCGTGGCCGCATCTGGCCGCCAGCGGCTCGGGCCGCGTGGTCAACCTCGCGTCCGACACGGCGCTGTGGGGCGCGCCGCGCCTCATGGCCTACGTGGCCAGCAAGGGCGCGGTCATCGCGATGACGCGCAGCATGGCGCGCGAGCTGGGCGCCGACGGCATCACCGTCAACGCCATCGCGCCCGGCCTTACCCTGGTCGAGGCCACCGAATACGTGCCCGAAGAGCGGCACGCCTACTACCTGCAGGGCCGCGCCATCCAGCGCCCGCAGGTGCCCGAAGACCTGCACGCCGCCGCGCTGTTCCTGCTCACGCGTTCGGCCGGTTTCGTCACGGGCCAGTTGCTGCCGGTCAACGGCGGCTTCGTCATGAACTGATATCAACGTCGTTTCTTTGCAAGGAGCAAACCCATGAACGCTGCCGTTCCCCCCAACGTGCTGGCCTCCAACGAGCCGGTCTTCAACGAGCGCGGCCTGCAGGACGCCAACATTCCGCCCGAGGCGGAGATCCAGAAGTCGATGATGCAGGCCGAAGGCCAGAGCTTCGAGCAGTGGATGGAATCGCGCGTGGCGCGCAAGTCCACCCGCAAGTACGACTGGGATGCCCTCAAGTTCCAGGCCGACTTCAACCCCACCTACCGCCGTGCGCAGATGCGCTACGTGGGCACCGGTGCCGCTGGCGTGCACAACGACAGCAACACCGTGCCGTCGGCGCACTTCACCTTCTCCACCATGCTGATCCCGGCCGGCAACATCGGCCCCTCGCACATCCACTACGACGTGGAAGAAATCTTCTTCGTCATGCGCGGGAAGATGAAAGTCGTCTGCGAGAAGGACGGCCAGAAGTGGGAAGCCGAACTGGGCGAGCGCGACCTGATCTCGGTGCCCCCGGGCGTGTACCGCGAAGAGCACAAC
>JAGOCV010000115.1 GCA_017998575.1 Burkholderiaceae bacterium | reverse complement strand
TCCCTGGGCCTTCTCATCGGCAATGCGTCGATGTGGAACATCGACATCTCCAAGCAGATGCAGATCAACCTGCTCTATGACGCCAATGGCAAGCTGGCGGGCGGCTCGATCAATAGCAACGGGCAGAGCTACGCGATCACGGCCAGCGGGGCCGTGATGGGCGGCACGATCGCCCCCATCGGAATGCCGGACTATGGCGCCTTCAAGGGCTCGGACTACTTCGGCGCGGCGAGCGAGGGCACAAGTAGCTCGGGCGTGAAGATCATCGACAACACCAGCAGCTTCATTGCGAAGCAACTCGACAAGACGGCTATAGGCAATGCAGCGCTTGGTGCCGATACGCGTGGTGTCTTGATCGAGGCCGCCGGAATTGTTGGAACTGCTGCCGGCGTGGCGCTGGGCGGCGCAGTCGGGGCGTTCTTATTCGGAGTTCCAGGTGCTATGTCAGGGGCGGCAGTCGGTGCATATCATGGAAATTTTGAAGGAAAGGCTGCTGCAAAAGACCTCATTGCACCGACCTACGACGGCTACACTTACTACGACGGCCAGCCCTACATTCCGTCCCCCAACACCGCACCCGTCACGCAGGCCGCCGGCTGGTACCGCATTCAGAAACGTGAACACCACCACGCATGAAGACGTCTGGATGGTGCCCAATACCGCCACGGGTACCTTGGGCATCTACAACACGAATACGCAAACCGGTGCCGTTACCTATACGGAAACCGCGTTGAACGCTTCAGTCCAGCAGGGAGTGCAGGCGGGAACCGTTCCTCGGCCCTCCTCCGGCGCCTTCGTCACTGCCACCGGCGCACATACCATCATCATCAACGGAAAAGCCGACGGTCAATCCTCGGCTACTGTGTCAGACATCGTGGCCGTGGAGCGGGCCAAGGGCAACACCATCACCGCCGAAGACGTGCGTGCCAGCAATCCGTGGTTGAGTGAGAGCTACACCGTGCATGCAGGCGACACACTCTATGTGCCGCAGAGGCAATCCGACGGAAGCATCACCTACCACTATGCGGGCGGTGCCAGCATCAACGGCAATGCGGCCAATGGCGAATACCACATGGTCGTGCCCAACGCCGACGGCAGCGGCGGCCAGACCCTCTACAGCCGCACGGTGGATGCCGATGCGGGCTACACCGTGCGGCAGACGCAGATGGATGCGCAAGGCGAGGTGATTCACGGCTACACCGGCCACCAGGCCACGCTGGCGCAGGACGTGCGGTGGCAGAGCGAATACGCGCTCAAGGACACCAACGGCGACGGTACGCTCGACCGCAGCGAGTACGTGCAGTACGACGGCAGCGGGCGGGCGGTGGGGCGGGTGCTGGAAGCTGCTACCGCCTCGCCCACGAGCGCGGGCGCCCTGGACGCACAGGTGGATCAGTTGCACCAGGCCATGGCACGCGAAGACAACTACGTGCTCGAAGTCGCGAGCCTGCGGCGGCTGGTGGGCGCGCAGGGGTTGAACGAGGCCTGGGCCGGCACGAGCCTGCTGCGCGCCAGCGATGCGCCCGAGCAGTATGTGCAGGGCTTCGAGACCCTCGATTCCGTGCTTCTGGATCAGGCCGATTCGCTCTGGCTGGAGGGGCTGAAACCCACGGAGTGGACGGGATTGCGCAACAACAGCATGGCGGTCTCCGAGGCAGTGGGAACGCCCAGCGCCACGCCGGGCACGGGTTGGACCCCAGCACCCACGGGTGGCCCGGGTGCGGACTGGACGGGCACAACGGCCGATTGGTTCGACAGCACGCGTGATCGTACACAGGCCGAGCGTCTGGGGACACTCTATGCGGCCATGGGTGACGTGTTCGGGTTCGACTATTCGGCCCGCAGCTTTACGTCGACGTTCGGATCGGGCATCTATGGTTCACAGCATGGTGGCTTTGGTGACGATTGGAGTTGGGGTTCGCACGACACGTCGTCTTCATACATGCCCTACTACAACGACTTGAGCCCGAGCTTCGACTTCCCCGAGCCGGGGTACATCGACTTTGGCTTCGATTACAGCTATTACGCGCCGATTGCGCTCGATCTGGATGGCGATGGCATTGAGCTGCTGAGTCAGGCCCAGTCCAATGCGCACTTCGACGTGAAGGGTGATGGTTTTTCCAGCCATGTGGGCTGGGTCGGGGGCGACGATGCTTTCCTCGCCATCGATGTCGATGGCAACGGACGCATCGAGGGCGCGAAGGAGCTTTCGTTCGCCTTGTGGACAGCTGCGCTGGACGATTCCGATCTGGATGGCCTGCGCGCGGTATTCGACACCAACAAGGACGGCCGGATCAGCGCCGCAGACGCGAAGTTTTCGCAGTTGCGTATCTGGCAGGACAGGAATGGCAATGGCATTACCGGTGCCGGTGAGTTGCGCACGCTGGCGCAGGCGGGCATCGCGTCGTTGAGTCTGACTGCCGCTGGAACGGATTGGTCCAGTGGAGGCAATCGCGTGCGGGGCTTCACCACGTATACCCGCACCGATGGCTCGCAGGGTATGGCTGCCGATGTGGAGCTGGGGTACACGGGGCCGGGCTGGAAGTCCACCGTGGCGGGCAATCTGGTCAAGCTGACGCAGACCGGTGGCCTGGCCTTTGGCATGGCGGCCGGCAGCGCAGCGCTCAACCTCGATGCTACGGCGCAGGGCCTGGGGGGCGTGGTGGGGGGCAGCGGTGCCGACACGCTGAAGGCCACGGGCGCAGCCGCCGTGGTGTTGCAGGGCGGCGCGGGCAACGACACGCTGCTGGGCGGATCGGGCGACGACTGGCTGTCGGGCGGCGAGGGCGTCGACGTGCTGCGGGGTGGGGCAGGCGATGACGTGCTGCTCATCGACGCGAAGGATGCTGCATCGGGGATCGATGGTGGTGTCGGCTTCGATATTGCCGTGGTCACGGGCACTGCGGGTGTCACGCTCGATCTGGGCCCCGCCAACCTGGAGGCCGCGATTGGCGGCGATGGCAACGACACCCTCAGCAATTCAGGCTATGGCCGCGTGATTCTGGCGGGTGGGGCTGGAAACGATGTTCTGTCTGGCGGCAAAGGCAATGACGTGCTCGAAGGTGGTGTGGGCAATGACGCCTTGCGTGACTTGCTGGACGGCAGCGATACCTATCTCTTCGCGCGTGGCGATGGACGGGACACGATCGAGGACCGCAGCTTTTCGGGTCAGGACAAGCTGATGCTGCAGGACATCGTGTCATCCGAGGCGCGCATTTCGCGTGAGGGCGCCGACCTGATGCTGGATTTCGGGCAGGGTGATCGCGTCACGGTGCTCAAGCACTACGACACCTCGCTGCAGTACCGGCTGGAGCGTGTGGAGTTCGCCGACGGCGTGTCGTGGGGCACGAGCGATCTGGCCATCGAACTCGTGAATGGAACCGCAGGCAATGACGTGCTGACGAACACGCGCACGTGGGAGCGTGATGTCTACACCGCCGGCAAGGGAAACGACACGATTTCCGACACCGGCGGAGGCAATGACACCTACGTTTTCTCCCGGGGAGACGGGCAGGACACGATCCGGGACGAGGGCTTGCGCTCGGATGCAGACCGGATCGTTCTGCGCGACATTGCCTCGTCGCAGGCCACGTTGTCGCGGTCGGGCGTCGATCTCGTGATCGGCCTGGGCGGTGCAGACCGCCTCACGCTGCAGAAGTACTTTGACTTCATGGGGCGCAAAAAGATCGAGCGTGTGGAGTTCTCGGATGGGGTGATCTGGGACACGGCGCGGATGGACGCCGCCCCCACGACAGGTTCAGTCGTGCCGTTACCCGGGATCACCGTGCTTGTGCCGCTGCCACCGCTGACCGTGCCGCCCATCGTGGTACCGGCCCCGCCGCCGCTGTCTGCCCTCTTTGGCATTCAGGCGTCACCGCAGGTGGTGGAGTCGAGCGTCACGATCAATCTGGCGCCGCCCCAGGCGCACTTGAAGCTCACGGGGATGGATGCGATCGATGGGTACGGCAATCTCTACGACAACACCCTGACGGGCAACGGCGCTGCGAATGTCCTGGATGGCGGGCTGGGCAACGACACGCTGTCGGGTGGCACTGGCAACGACACCTACCGTTTTGCGAGATATGGTGGCTCAGATCGCGTGATCGAGAACGACAGCACGCCGGGCAATCAGGATGTTCTGGCTTTCGCCACTGACATTGCCAGCAGTCAGTTGTGGTTCAGCCGTAGCGGCAATGATTTGCAGGTGTGCGTGATCGGCACCCAGGACATGGTCACGGTGCAGGACTGGTATGTGAGTAGCGCGAATCACGTGGAGCAGTTTCGCGCCGGAGATGGCAAGTTACTGCTCGGCACGCAGGTGCAGGGTCTGGTACAGACCATGGCGCAGTTCTCGCCGCCGGCGGCAGGTCAGACTACCTTGCCCGCCGCACAGCAGGCCGCTCTGGCGCCGCAACTGGCGGCGGCCTGGCGTTGAATGCGTGGCGCGTGCCAGCGCTTGACTACAGGTAGATCTTCTGCAGCAGCCGCATCAGCGTGCGCCGTTCAGCATCCGTGAGCCTGGCCGCCACCTCGGCCTCCACGCCCACGGCCGCCGGCTCGGCCTCGCGCATCAGCGCGGCACCTGCATCGGTCAGGTGCAGGCCCACGGCGCGGCCGTCGTGCGGGTGCGGCTGGCGTTCGATCAGCCCGCGCTTCTCGAAGGCGCCCACCATGCCGACCACGTTGGGCGGCTGCATTCCCAGGGCGGCGCAGATCTGGCGGGAGGTGATGCCGGGGTTGTCCTTGATCAGCGAGAGCACCGAGAAGTTGATCGGGCGCAGGTCGTACACCGCCATGCGCTCGAGGAAGACGGTGACGACGGCCAGTGAGACGCGGCTGGCGTTGTAGCCCAGCAGGCTCTGCAGGAAGCTGCTGTCCACCGGGTCGGTGGCGGGGTTGGTCGCCGGCGTCTCGTCGGCGGCGCGGCGCGGCGTGGCGCGGCGGCGGGTGGTGGCGCTGTAGCGGGTGACGGGCATCCGGTGGCGTTCTGGCGTGTCAGTAGGTGGGGTTCCAGCGCGGCGAGCTGGTGCCGCGCTGATGGGCCGGCGCCACGCAGGCGAAGCTGGCCGCGTTCTCGATGTCGCCCTGGCCGCTGTAGCGGGTCACTTCGGGCCAGGGGCACAGCGGCCGGGTGCGGGCGGGGTTCCAGGCACTGGGCACCTCGGCGTTGGGCACGGGGCTGCCGGCGCCACGTGCGCGGGCCTCGATGCGGGCCGGAGCTTCGCCGGATTCCACCCAACGCACCAGCGGATCGAGCGCATCGAACTGGTCGGTGGCCGGGCCGCCGCGGCTGTGGTTCATGCCGGGCACGAGGAACAGGCGTGCGCTGCGGCGCGCCTGTGCCGCGCCGTGGGCCACGGTGAATTCCTGCATCCAGCGCACGCTGCCCAGGGCGGAGAACACGGGGTCGGCCGTGCCATGCAGCACGATGAGCTTGCCGCCCCGGCGCACGAATTCGCGGAAGGCGGGGTCGCGCGGCGTCATGAATTCCATCGCCGATTCGGTGTACGGCCCTTCGGTGGTGAAGATGCGGCCGGCGTCGCGGTCCACGTCGAAGCCCAGCGCGTAGTCGATCAGGGTCGTGCCCTGGCCGGTGACCGTGCCCGGCGAGGCTGGCGGCGTGGTCATCACGAAGGCCAGGGCGATGGCGTCGCGCGGGCCCACGCTGTAGTCGAACTTCCAGCGCGCCCAGTCGGCGCCGGCCACGCCGGCGTCCCACGGCAGGCCATCGTACAGGCGCATGCCCGTGGCGTCGGACGGGCCGGCGAACACGCGCACGAGCACGTCCTTCTGCGCCTGCGTAAGGCACTGGCCCGAGCCGGCCGCGCCGGGGCCGCAGGTGGGGATGTCGCGTTGCGCATCGAAGGCCTCCTGGCAGGCGGCCACATCGGCCACGATGCCGTCGAAGGCGCCGTCGAGCATGTCGCAGCGCGCCAGCACGCGTTCAGCCACCAGCCGCAGGTCGGCCGGCGGAAAGGCTGTGGCCAGATCGGGTCGGCCATTGGCGCCGCGCCGGGCCACCTTGGCGAACTGCTGCGCGCCCCACACCTGGGCCACGGCCGCGCGTGGCAATTCGTAGCCGGGGGTGACGGCCAGGATGCCGTCGTATTCGCCGGGAAGGCGCGCGGCGGCCACGAAGGCGTGTCGCCCGCCGTTGGAGGTGCCGACGATGTACGAGGTGTCGGGCCGCTTGCCGTAGTACGAGGCAAGCATCGACTTGGCCAGTGGCGTGAGGCGCGCGACGGCGTTGTAGCCGTAATCGCGCCGCGCCTGCGCGTCGAGCCCGAAGGTGGCGCCGCCGATGGGCGTGCTGCGGTCGAAGGCGTGGCCGGCGTCCGAGCTCATCACGGCGAAGCCCTTGGTCAGGCCGTTGCTGGTGGGGCCGCCGCCCAGGATGTCGCCATAGGCCGGCGTCACGAAACCATCCAGGCCGCCGTTGGCCTGGTACATGAAGCGGCCGTTCCAGCTGGCGGGCAGACGCATCTCGAAGCCGATGGCATAGCGCTTGCCATCCACCGGGCTGGTGCGTTCGTCCACCGAGCCTTTGACCACGCAGTGCTCGGGCACCTGCCAGGCGATGCCGGGCAGCACCAGGGCGCCGGCGGCCACGCGTTCGGCCGAGGCGATGCGCAGGCCGGGCGCGGAAAAGCGCTGGACCACGGATTCGCACGACATCGCATGCGCGAAGCCCGGCGCCGCGCTGCCGCGCGGCTCGCGCACATCGCGCGGTGCAGCGGCGCAGCCGGCCAGCAGGGCGGCTGCTGCCACGGCGGCCAGGGTCGCCGCAGGGCGACCGGCCGAGGGCAGGGACACAGGCAGGTTCATGGACTCTTCTCCGCTTCGTTCGTTGTGGGCAGGACTCGGGCCTCAGGTCACGGCCGGGTCCGGCTGCAGCGCAGCCTTGCAGCGCGCCTTCAGCATTGTCATGCGCATTTCGAACTCGGGCAGCACGTGTCGGGTGAGCGCGACAGACGGCGCTCGCCAGCGTGGAAGATTGGCGCCGGGCGCCATGCCGATGCGGGCCCAGGCCCAGCCCGCCAGGGCCAGCGCCACCAGGCGCAGGAAGTCATCGGCCACCTCGTACGGCAGCACCGGGTCTTGCTTCGCGGCCTCGACCAGCGTGGCCACCAGGTAGCGCAGCTCGGCGAAGCGGCGCAGGGCGTCGGCATGCACGCTCTGGCCCGCGTCCAGCTCGGCGCGCAGGCCCAGCAGGGCCCGCGAGAAGGCCGCACCGGCATCGGGCAGCACCTTGCGCACCAGCAGGTCGATGGCCTGGATCTCGTTGGTGCCCTCGTAGATCATGGTCACGCGCGCGTCGCGCACGATCTGCTCCACGCCCCACTCGCGCACGTAGCCGTGGCCGCCGAACACCTGCAGGCATTCGCTGGCGCCGTGGAAGGCCTGGTGCGTGAACGCGGCCTTGAGCACGGGCGTGACCACGCTGCACCAGTTCTGCGCCGCATCGCGCGTGGCGGGATCGGCGTGATGGCGCGCGACGTCGAGCTCGACGGCGGTGCGGTAGGCCAGCACGCGGCCGGCGTCGATCCAGGCGCGCTGCACGTCGAGGATGCGGCGCATCGCCGGGTGCTCGCCGATGAGGTCGGGGCCGTTCGCGGCGGGCGCACCGGCGGGCCGGGGCGCGCGCATCTGCCGGCGCTCCTTCGCATAGGCATCGGCCTTCTGCCAGGCGGCGTCGAGCAGGCCCACGCCCTGCAGCGCCACGTGCAGGCGCGCGGCGTTCATCATCACGAACATGGCATTGAGACCACGGCCGGCCTCGCCGATCAGCCAGCCGGTAGCGCCGTCGAAGCGCATCACGCAGGTGGGGCTGCCGTGCAGGCCCATCTTCTCCTCGATGCGCTCGCAGGCCACGGCGTTGCGCGTGCCGTCGGGCAGCACCTTGGGCACGAGGAAGAGCGACAGGCCCTTGGGGCCGGCCGGCGCATCGGGCAGGCGCCCGAGCACCAGGTGGACGATGTTGTCCGTCAGGTCGTGCTCGCCGCCCGAGATGAAGATCTTGGTGCCGCTGACCGCGAAGCTGCCGTCGGCCTGCGCATCGCCTTTCGTTCGTGCCAGGCCCAGGTCGCTGCCGGCATGCGGCTCGGTCAGGCACATGGTGGCCAGCCATTCGCCGCTGGCGATGCGTGGCAGGTAGTGCGCCTTGAGCGCATCGCTGCCGTGGTGCTTCAGGCACTCGTAGGCGCCGTGCAGCAGGCCGGGTGCCATCGTCCAGCCGTGGTTGGCGCCGGAGAGCATTTCATACAGCGCGCCTTCGAGCACCCAGGGCAGGCCCTGGCCGCCGTCCTCGGGCGCGCAGGCCAGCGCTGGCCAGCCACCTTGCCAGAACGCCGCATAGGCGTCGGCAAAGCCCGGGGGCGTGGTCACGCGGCCGTGGTCGAAACGGCAGCCCACCTCGTCGCCCGTGCGGTTGAGCGGCGCGATCTCGTGCTGGACGAACTTGCCGGCTTCTTCCAGCACCTGGGCCATCAGGCCGGCATCGGCTTCGGCGAAGGCGGGCAGGGCGCGCAGGCGCTCACCCGCGCCGAGCACGTCGTCGAGCACGAAGCGCAGGTCGGCCAGCGGTGCCTGCCAGCTCATGCCGAGGCTCCGGCGGTGGATGCCGATGGGCGCGCGGCGCCCAGGTAGGTGTCGATCACGCGCGGGTCGTGCGCCAGTTGCGCGGCTGGGCCCGAGACGCCCACCTCGCCCATCTCGAGCACATAGCCCTGGTCGGCCACTTCGAGCGCGGCGCGCGCGTTCTGCTCCACCAGCAGGATGGTCACGCCGGTCTGGCGCAGCGCGTCGATGGTGCGGAAGATTTCCTTGACCACCAGCGGCGCCAGGCCCAGGCTGGGTTCGTCGAGCATCAGCAGCGAGGGGCGCGACATCAGTGCGCGGCCCACGGCCAGCATCTGGCGCTCGCCGCCCGAGAGCGTGCCGGCCTGCTGTTCGCGGCGTTCCTTCAGGCGCGGGAACAGCGTGAACACGTCGTCCAGCCGCTGGCGCCACTGGCGGTTGCCCGCGCGCATCTGGCGGAAACCGCCCAGCTCGAGGTTGTCGCCCACGGTCATGCTGCCGAACAGCTCGCGCTTCTCGGGCACCAGGGCGATGCCCAGCATCACGCGCTCTTCCAGCGAGAGGCGGCCGATGTCCTGGCCGTTGAATTCGATCGTGCCGCGCGCGGGCAGCACGCCCATCAGCGCATTGAGCAGGGTGGACTTGCCGGCGCCGTTGGGGCCGATCACGGTGATCACGCTGCCCGGCGCGGCTTCGAGGTCGATGCCGTGCAGCACCTCGGCGCGGCCGTAGCCGGCATGCAGGCCGCGCACGCGCAGCATGGGCTGACTGTTCATCTCAATTCCTTTCTATCTCGCAGCATCTTCGATCTAGCGCCCTCAAGGCCAGGGACACCGCGGAACCGGCTTTGCCGGGCCGCTGGTGTCGCCCCCTCGAGGGGGTTGGCGGACCTTGCGAAGCAAGGGGAGCCTGGGGGTGGGTCAATGTTCCGTTCCGAGGTAGGCGGCGCGGACCGCAGGGCTCTGCTGCACTTCGGCCGGCGTTCCCTCCATCAGGTACGTGCCGAATTCCATGACGACCATGCGGTCGCAGACGTCCATCACCAGGCCCATGTCGTGTTCGACCAGCAGGATGCTCAGGCCTTCGCCGCGCAACTGGCGCAGCACGTCGGCCAGCGCCTGCTTCTCCTTGTGGCGCAGGCCGGCGGCGGGCTCGTCGAGCAGCAGCAGCGCCGGATCGGCACACAGGGCGCGCGCGATCTCCAGCAGGCGCTGCTGGCCCATGGCCAGGTTGCCGGCCAGCTCTTGCAGGTACTCGCCCATGCCCACGCGGACCAGCTGGCGCTCGGCTTCGCGCAGCAGCTGGCGCTCTTCGGCGCGGTCGGTACGCAGCATGGCCGCGAACGAGCCCTTGCGGCCGCGCAGGTGCGCGCCCAGCGCCACGTTCTCCAGCACCGTCATGTCGGGGATGAGCTTGACGTGCTGGAAGGTGCGGGCGATGCCGCGCTGCGCGATCTGGCGCGAGGGCAGGCCGCTGATCGCCTCGCCGCGGAACTTCACCGCGCCGCCCGAGAGCGACAGCAGGCCCGTGATCAGGTTGAAGGTGGTCGACTTGCCCGCGCCGTTGGGGCCGATCAGGCCCTTGATCTCGCCGGCGCGGATGTCGAAGCTGATGTCGTTGACGGCCACCAGCCCGCCGAAGGTCTTGCGCACGGCCTGCACCTGCAGCACGACCTCGCCGGTGGCGGGGCGAGCGCGCTCGGGCAGCGGCGGGGCGGCATCCCAGTCGCGCACGCGAAGGCGGCGCGGCAGGCGGCGGTCGACGAAATCCCACAGGCCGCTGGGCAGGTACTTGAGCACCAGCACCAGCAGGATGCCGAACACGATCACCTCGTAGCTGCCGCTGGTGCCGATGAGCATGGGCAGCAGCACCTGCAACTGGTCTTCCATCAGCTTGACCACGCCCGCGCCCGCGATGGCGCCCCACACGTGGCCCGCGCCGCCGAGCACGGCCATGAACAGGTACTCGATGCCCATCTTCAGGCCGAAGGGCGAGGGGTTGACCGTGCGCTGGAAGTGCGCGAACAGCCAGCCCGAGATCGACGCCAGGCACGCGGCCAGCACGAAGATGCCGATCTTGTGGCGCAGCGTGCTCACGCCCATGGCCTCGGCCATCTGCGAGCCACCCGAGAGCGCGCGGATGGCGCGGCCGGTGCGCGAATCGAGCAAACGGATCACGGCGAAGGCGGCCAGCAGGGCGAAGCTCCAGACCAGCACGTAGAACACGCGCTGCTGCCCGAGTTCGAGCCCGAACAGCTCCAGCCCCGGCACGCCCAGGATGCCGTCGTACTTGCCCAGCGTCTGCAGGTTGCCCATCAGGTAGTAGAGCGACAGGCCCCAGGCGATGGTGGCCAGCGGCAGGAAGTGGCCCGACATGCGCAGCGTGATCGCGCCGATGACCAGCGCGCTGCCCGCCGTGATGGCCAGGCCGATGAACAGCGTGATCCACGGCGAGAAACCCGCCTGCGTGGTGAGCACCGCGCTGGTGTAGGCGCCGATACCCACGAACGCGGCCTGGCCGAACGACGTCAGCCCGGCCACGCCGGTGAGCAGCACCAGGCCCAGCACCGGCAGCACGTAGATGCCGATGTAGTTGAGCTGGATGATCCAGAAG
>JAGOCV010000407.1 GCA_017998575.1 Burkholderiaceae bacterium | reverse complement strand
GCATCGAGCCATCGACGGCAAACGGCAGGATGTGGCTGCGCTCGACGCCGCCCTTGCAGGCCTTGACGCAGTGTTGCAGGTAGAAGGTGGCGTCGGTGGGGGTCTGGGCCGGAGCCAGCGTGGCCAGCAGGCGCTCGGCGGCGGCCAGCGGCAGCTCGGTATCGATGGGGTTGTCTTCTCCCTCGGGCTGGTCGGGATGGATGCGGATGCCCGGGATCTCGGTCAGGAACACCAGCTTGTCGGCCTGCAGCGCGATCGCCACGCTGGTGGCGACCTCTTCCATGGTGAGGTTGAAGGCCTCGCCCGTGGGCGAGAAGCCGAACGGCGAGAGCAGCACCATCGCACCCATGTCGAGCGAACGCGTGATGCCGCCCACGTCCACCTTGCGCACCAGGCCCGAGTGCTGGAAGTCCACGCCGTCCATGATGCCCACGGGCCGTGCCGTGATGAAGTTGCCCGAGATCACGCGCACCTTGGAGCCAGCCATCGGCGTGTTCGGCAGGCCCTGGCTGAACGCGGCCTCGATCTCGTAGCGCAGCTGGCCAGCCGCTTCCTGCGCGCAGTCCAGAGCCACTTCGTCGGTGATGCGGATGCCGTGCGAATACTTCGCCGCATGGCCCTTGGCGCGCAATTGCTCGTTGACCTGCGGGCGGAAGCCGTGCACCAGCACCAGCTTGACGCCCATGCTCTGGATCAGCGCCAGATCCTGCGCCAGCACCTGCAGCTTGCCGGCCGCGATGGCCTCGCCCGCGATGCCGACCACGAAGGTCTTGCCACGGTGCATGTGGATGTAGGGCGCGACCGAGCGGAACCAGGGAACGAAGGTGAAATTGAAGACGGCGGACATGGGCTCTCGGGAGGTCTGCGGCGGGTGGCCCGGCCCCTGCGCGGCGGGGATGGGGCTGGGATAATCCGCGATTCTCTACGAAGTTCGCGATTTGACTGCCCCGCTCCTGAAGATCGAGTTTCCCGAGTCGCTGCCCGTTTCCGGCCGGCGCGACGAGATCATGGCCGCCCTGGCCGCGCACCAGGTCATCATCGTGTGCGGCGAGACCGGCTCCGGCAAGACCACGCAATTGCCCAAGATCGCGCTGGCGATGGGGCGCGGCCGGCTCAACCATCCGGGCCAGCGCGGCCACCTGATCGGCCACACGCAGCCGCGCCGCATCGCGGCCAGCTCGGTCGCCAAGCGCATCGCCGAAGAACTGAAGACGCCACTGGGCGAAGTGGTGGGCTACAAGGTGCGGTTCCAGGACCGGCTCTCGCGCGACGCCTCGGTCAAGCTCATGACCGACGGCATCCTGCTGGCCGAGACGCAGACCGACCCGCTGCTGTCGGCCTACGACACGCTCATCATCGACGAGGCGCACGAGCGCAGCCTCAACATCGATTTCCTGCTGGGCTACATCCGGCAGATCCTGCCGCGCCGGCCGGATCTGAAGGTGATCGTGACTTCGGCCACGATCGATGCGGATCGTTTCGCGCAACACTTCTCTTCTGCCCGGGGGCCAGCGCCGGTCCTGATGGTCTCGGGCCGCATGTTCCCCGTGGAGCAGCGCTGGCGCCCGTTCGAGGAAAGCCGGGAGTACGACCTGAACGACGCCATCGCAGAGGCGGTCGACGAGCTGTGGACCGGCCACGCGCAGGGAGACATCCTGGTTTTTCTGCCCGGCGAGCGCGAGATCCGCGAAGCCGCCGATCACCTGCGCCGTCACCTCTCGCACAGCGCCGTCACGCGCAACGCCGAGGTGTTGCCGCTGTTCTCGCGCCTCTCGCAGGCCGAGCAGGAGCGCGTGTTCGAAGGCCACAGTGGCCGCCGCATCGTGCTGGCCACCAACGTGGCCGAAACCTCGCTCACCGTGCCCGGCATCCGCTACGTGATCGATGCCGGCACGGCGCGCGTCAAGCGCTACAGCTTCCGCAGCAAGGTGGAGCAGTTGCTGGTCGAGCCCGTCAGCCAGGCGGCCGCCAACCAGCGTGCGGGCCGTTGCGGCCGCGTGGCCGACGGCATCTGCATCCGGCTGTACGACGAGAAGGACTTCGCCGGCCGGCCGCGCTTCACCGATCCCGAGATCCTGCGCTCGTCGCTCGCGGGCGTGATCCTGCGCATGAAGTCGCTGCACCTGGGCGCGGTGGAAGAGTTTCCGTTCATCGAGGCGCCCTCGGGCCGCGCCATCGCCGACGGCTACCAGCTGCTGGCCGAGCTGGGCGCGGTGGACGACGCCAACGAGCTCACGCCGCTGGGCGCCGAGCTCGCGCGCCTGCCGCTCGATCCGCGCGTGGGCCGCATGATCCTGGAAGCGCGCCAGCGCAACGCGCTGGAAGAGGTGCTGGTGATCGCCTCGGCCCTGTCGGTGCAGGACGTGCGCGACCGGCCGATGGATGCACAGCAGCAGGCCGACGCGGCCCACAGGAAATTCGACGACGAGAGGAGCGAGTTCAGCGGCTACCTGAAGCTGTGGAAGTGGATCCACGAGGCGCGCGGCGGTGTCCCTGGCGCTTCGGGCGACACGCACAAACTCTCCAACCGCCAGTACGAATCACTGCTGCGTCAGAACTTCGTCAACGTGCGCCGCGTGCGCGAGTGGCGCGACATCCATTCGCAGCTGGCCTCGGTGGTGGCCGAGCACAAGTGGCGCGTGGGCGGCACGCCCGCCACCTACGAACAGTTGCACCTGTCGATGCTCTCGGGTCTCCTGGGCAACGTGGGCTGCAAGGTCGATGACGAAGAGGTGTACCTGGGCGCGCGCGGCATCAAGTTCCATCGCCACCCGGGCGCGCACCTGTCAAAGAAGCCCGGCCGCTGGATCGTGGTGGCCGAACTGGTCGAGACCACGCGGCTGTTCGGCCGCGGCATCGCGGGCATCGAGCCGCAGTGGATCGAGCAGATCGGCGGCCACCTGCTGAAAAAGCAGTTGCTCGACCCGCACTGGGAGAAGAAATCGGCCGAGGTGGTGGCGCTGGAGCGTGCCACGCTGTATGGCCTGGTGGTGTACAGCGGGCGCCGCGTGGGCTTCGGCCGCAT
>JAGOCV010000114.1 GCA_017998575.1 Burkholderiaceae bacterium | reverse complement strand
CGCCCACGATGGAGAGCGTGCGCAGCGCGTGGCCGATCTGCTCCTCGCGCGGGGCGAAGATGGGGAAGGTGAAGGCGTCGTTGCCGGTGGGCGTGTCGTGCAGCCAGGGCGCGACGTGCGCGATGGCCGGCGAGCCTTCGCGCACGCCGTCCTGCAGCAGTCGGCCCAGCGCCGAGGCGGTGGCGTGGCCGGTGGTGCCGGTCAGCGCGATGTGCTGCGGTTCGCGCCGCACGTCGTTCCAGACTCTGGCCAACGCATCGGCGCTGCCGTCCACCTCGATCACCTGGTGATGCACGGTGCGGCCCTGCAGGCCGCCGTTTCCGTTGAACTGCTGCCAGGCGGCACGGGCGCCCGCCACGAAGTCGCGCGAGATGTCCTGCTGCGCGGGCGACATGTCGGTGATCTGCACGACCGACAGATCGCGCGGCGCCGTGCGTGCCTGCGCGTGGACGTTCGGGCCGGCGAGGGCTGCCGCGGCCAGGCCCGCGCTTGTCCGCAGCCAGCGGCGGCGTGCCGGCGACGCGGGCGCGGCGGGCGGATGGGAAGGATCTGGATGGGAAGGCTGCGACATCGGGGCAGAACGACCTGCGGTCGTGAAAAAGGCGCGCACTGGCGGATGTCCGGCGGCGCCGGACGGCGATGCAGCGAATCTAGGAAAGCTCCATGACATCTCTGAGGCAGGCCGCGCATGCGCCGCGTTCTGTCGCGCGGTTGCGACGACGGGTGTCACGAGGATTTCATCGCCCGCCGTCATCCTGCCCTCGCACCGCGCGACACGGGGCTGCGGCTTTGCGAAGCCTCTCGCGGTGAGCGTCAGGTGTCAGTGGTGTGACGGCTGTGTTGCTGTCACGAGGCCGTCACAAACGCTGCCTACATTGCCCTTATCGAGCTCTTCCAACCCAGAGGTAACAGATGAAATTCCACTCCAAGCTTGCCGCCATCGGCGCGGCGACCACCGTCCTGATGGCCCAGGCCGCCCTGGCACAAGACGTGACGGGCGCTGGCGCGTCCTTCCCCGCGCCCGTGTACGCCAAGTGGGCCGATGCCTACAACAAGGCCACCGGCGCCAAGGTGAACTACCAATCCGTGGGCTCGGGCGCCGGCATCAAGCAGATCCAGGCCAAGACCGTGGACTTCGGCGCTTCGGACGCTCCCCTGTCGGACGAGCAGCTGGCCAAGGACGGCCTGATCCAGTTCCCCACCGTGATCGGCGGCGTTGTCCCCGTGATCAACGTCAAGGGCTTCGCCCCGGGCCAGCTGAAGCTGACGGGCGCCGTGCTGGCCGACATCTACCTGGGCAAGATCGCCAAGTGGAACGAGCCGGCCATCGCTTCGCTCAACCCCGGCGTCACGCTGCCGGACGCCCCCATCGCCGTGGTGCGCCGCGCCGACGGCTCGGGCACCACCTTCGCCTTCACCGAATACCTGACCAAGGTCAGCCCCGCCTGGAAGGCCGATGTCGGCACCGGCACGGCCGTCAAGTGGCCCACCGGCGCGGGCGGCAAGGGCAACGAAGGCGTGTCGGCCTTCGTGATGCGCCTGCCGGATTCGATCGGCTATGTCGAGTACGCCTACGCCAAGCAGAACAAGATGTCGCACGTCGCGCTGCAGAACGCCGATGGCGCCTATGTGCAGCCCGACGATGAAACCTTCAAGGCTGCCGCGGCCGGCATCGACTGGTCCAAGTCGTTCGCCCAGAGCCTGACCAACGCCAGCGGCAAGACCGCCTGGCCCATCTCGACCGCCACCTTCATCCTGGTCTACACGAAGCCGGATAACCCCGCCAAGACGGCTGCCGCCCTGAAGTTCTTCGACTGGGCCTACACCAACGGCGACAAGGCGGCCTCGGATCTGGACTACGTGCCGTTCCCGGCCAACGTGAAGACCGCCATCCGCACGTCCTGGGGCAAGGTGATGGGCGCCGACGGCCGCCCGGTGGCCTACAAGTAAGCACCGCCACCGACGACAGGACCGCCCGTGTCTTCCGCCTTTCCCGCAGAACCCATGCCGGCGGGCCTGTCCCGCCAGGCATCGGACGACAGAACCAGAATGAAAACTCCACCTCCTGCGCGGACGCCTCGCACCGGCGCCATGGCAGACCGGCTGTTCGGCTGGGCGGCCAAGGGCGCGGCGCTGCTGACGCTGGCGCTGCTGATCGGTATCCTGCTGTCGCTCATCGCCGGGGCCTGGCCGGCCATCGCCAAGTACGGGCTGGGCTTTCTCACCAGCGCCGAATGGGATCCCGTGCAGGAGGAATTCGGCGGCCTGGTGATGATCTACGGCACGCTGGCCACCTCGGCCATCGCGCTGCTCATCGCGGTGCCGATCAGCTTCGGCATCGCCCTGTTCCTGACCGAACTCTCGCCCAGCTGGCTCAAGCGTCCGCTGGGCACGGCCATCGAACTGCTGGCCGCGGTGCCCTCCATCGTCTACGGCATGTGGGGCCTGCTGGTGTTCGGCCCCATCCTGGCCACCTACGTGCAGCGGCCGCTGCAGCAACTCTTCGACGGCGTGCCCTTCCTCGGTGCGCTGGTGTCGGGCCCGCCGGTGGGCATCGGCATCCTGTCGGCCGGGATCATCCTGGCCATCATGATCATTCCGTTCATCGCCTCGGTGATGCGCGACGTGTTCGAAGTCACGCCGCCGCTGCTCAAGGAATCGGCCTATGGCCTGGGCTCGACCACCTGGGAGGTGGTCTCCAAGGTCGTGCTGCCTTACACCAAGGCCGGCGTCGTCGGCGGCATCATGCTCGGCCTGGGCCGCGCGCTGGGTGAGACCATGGCCGTCACCTTCGTGATCGGCAACATGAACCAGCTGTCGTCGCTCTCGCTGTTCGAGGCGGCCAACAGCATCACTTCCGCGCTGGCCAACGAGTTCGCCGAAGCCGGCACCGGCATGCACCAGGCGGCGCTGATGTATCTGGGCCTGGTGCTGTTCTTCATCACCTTCGTCGTGCTGTCGCTGTCGAAGATCCTGCTGGCGCAGATGCGTAAGAGCGAAGGAACCAAGTCGTGAACGCCGGCACCGGACAACAACTCCTCGCCTCGGCCGACATGGCGCGCACGCGCCAGGCCAAGTACGGCCGCCGCAAGGTGGTCAACCAGATCGCGCTGGCGCTTTCGCTGGCGGCCATGGCCTTCGGCGTGTTCTGGCTGGTGTGGATCCTCTGGGAAACGCTGCGCCTGGGCCTGGCCGGCCTGTCTTGGGCAGCCTTCAGCCAGATGACGCCGCCGCCCAACGAAGTGGGCGGCATCGCCAACGCCATCTACGGATCGTTCCTGATGGTGATGCTGGCCACCTTCGTGGGCACGCCCATCGGCATCATGGCCGGCATCTACCTGGCCGAGTACAACCCCCGCGGCTGGCTCGCCTCGGTCACGCGTTTCGTCAACGACATCCTGCTGTCCGCTCCCTCGATCGTGATCGGCCTGTTCGTCTACGCCGTGATCGTGGCGCGCTTCAAGAGCTTCTCCGGCTGGGCCGGCGCGATGGCGCTGGCGCTGATCGTGATCCCGGTGGTCATCCGCACCACCGAGAACATGCTGCAACTGGTGCCGCCGGGCCTGCGCGAGGCCGCCTATGCGCTGGGCACGCCCAAGTGGAAGGTGATCATGTCCATCACCCTGCGCGCGGCCCGTGCCGGCGTCGTGACGGGCATCCTGCTGGCCGTGGCGCGCATCTCGGGCGAGACCGCTCCGCTGCTGTTCACCGCGCTGTCCAACCAGTTCTGGACGTCGAATCTGTCCGAGCCGATGGCCAGCCTGCCGGTAACCATCTTCAAGTTCGCGATGAGCCCCTACGAGAACTGGCAGCAACTGGCGTGGGCCGGTGTGTTCCTGATCACGCTGGCTGTCCTCGCGCTGAACATCCTGGCCCGGGTGCTGACCCGCGCCAGGCACTGAACAACAACGAACAACGCAAGGGCCACACGCCATGCAAACCGCTACCGCCACTACTGTCGTGAACTCGCCGTCCAAAATCTCGGTCAAGGACCTGAACTTCTACTACGGCAAGTTCCACGCCCTCAAGGGCATCAACCTCGAGATTCCCGAGAAGAAGGTCACCGCCTTCATCGGCCCCTCGGGCTGCGGCAAGTCGACGCTGCTGCGCACCTTCAACCGCATGTTCGAGCTGTACCCCGAGCAACGCGCCGAAGGCGCGATCGTGCTCGACGGCGAGAATTTGCTGACCAGCAAACAGGACGTCGCCCTGGTGCGCGCCAAGGTCGGCATGGTGTTCCAGAAGCCCACGCCGTTCCCGATGTCGATCTACGACAACATCGCCTTCGGCGTGAAGCTGTTCGAGAACCTCTCGCGTTCCGACATGGACGACCGCGTGGAGTGGGCGCTGAAGAAAGCCGCGCTGTGGAACGAGGTCAAGGACAAGCTCCAGCAAAGCGGCTCGGGCCTCTCGGGCGGCCAGCAGCAGCGGCTGTGCATTGCCCGCGGCATCGCCATCAAGCCCGAAGTGCTGCTGCTCGACGAACCGTGCTCGGCGCTCGATCCGATCTCGACCGCCAAGATCGAGGAACTGATTGCCGAGCTCAAGAGCGACTACACCGTGGTGATCGTGACCCACAACATGCAGCAGGCCGCGCGTTGCAGCGACTACACGGCCTACATGTACCTGGGCGATCTGGTGGAGTTCGGGGCGACGGAACAGATGTTCTTCAAGCCCCAGCGCAAAGAGACGGAAGACTACATCACAGGCCGTTTCGGCTGAATCCAGGGAGACGCACATGCCCGACAAGCACCTTTCCACCCAGTTCGACAGCGAACTCAATGGCGTGTCCTCGCGCGTCATGGAGCTCGGCGGCCTGGTCGAATCCCAGATCGGCCTGGCGGTCTACGCCCTGCAGAACCTGGCCAGCGACGCAGCCGACCAGGTCACCGAGATCGAGCATCGCGTGAACGCGATGGAGATCGAGATCGACCGCGAGCTCTCGTCCATCATCGCCCGCCGCCAGCCGACGGCACGCGATCTGCGCCTGCTGATCGCCATCAGCAAGACCACGGCCAACCTCGAACGCGTGGGCGACGAGGCCAACAAGATCGCGCGCATGGTCAAGTCGATCATCGAGTCGGGCGCGCCGCGCGCGCTGCCGTCGTCGGACCTGCGTGTGGCGGCCGACCTGGCCTCCGGCCTGATCCGCCGCGCGCTCGATGCGTTCGCGCGCCTGGACACTGCCGCCGCCGTCTCGATCCTCAAGGAAGACGACGCCATCGACCGCGAGTTCGACGGCTTCGTGCGCAAGCTCATCACCTACATGATGGAAGACCCGCGCACCATCGGCCCCAGCCTGGACCTGCTGTTCCTGGCCAAGGCCATCGAACGCATCGGCGACCACGCCAAAAACATTGCAGAATTCATCATCTACATCGTCAAGGGCGCCGACGTGCGTCACACGTCGATGCAGGAGATCGAGTCCGCCGTGCAGTAAGAATGAAACGCCATCCCCGAGTCCTCATCGTCGAAGACGAGTCCGCGATCGCCGAGCTGATTGCAGTCAATCTGCGCCACAACGGCTTCGAGCCCATCTGGTCGGAAGATGGCGAGTCGGCGCAGCGCGAACTCGATGCCGTGCTGCCCGACGTCATCCTGCTCGACTGGATGCTGCCGGGCCAGAGCGGCGTGCAGCTGGCGCGCAAATGGCGCGGCGACGCGCGCACCAAAGGCATCCCGATCCTGATGCTCACCGCGCGCGGCGACGAGCCCGACAAGATCGCCGGCCTGGACGCCGGGGCCGACGACTACATCACCAAGCCGTTCTCCACGCAGGAGATGCTCGCGCGCATCCGCGCCGTGCTGCGCCGCCGCGCGCCCGAGCAGGTGATCGACAGCGTGAGCATCGGCCCGCTGGTGCTCGACGGCGCCACGCACCGCGTGACCTGGAACGGCCAGCAGCTCAAGGTGGGGCCCACCGAGTTCAAGCTGCTCAACTACCTCATGAAACACGCCGAACGCGTGCACAGCCGCAGCCAGTTGCTCGACAAGGTGTGGGGCGACCACGTCTTCATCGAGGAACGCACGGTGGACGTGCACGTCAAGCGCCTGCGCGAGGCGCTGGGCGAGGGCGCGCCCATGGTCGAGACCGTGCGCGGCGCGGGTTACCGCCTCACGGCGCAGCCGCAGTCCTGAGCGGTTCTTCGCAGCGGCGGTGCACCGCTGCCGCGCCGATAATCTCCCGATGGTCTTGCGTCTCGTCTCTTTCCTGCTGTGCGTCGGTGCGGGCGCGCTCGTGGGATGGCTGCTGGGAGACTGGCGCTGGGAGGCGCTGGGCGCGCTGGTTGCGGCCATTGGCTGGGTGGTGTTCGATGGGTGGCGCGGTATGCGCGTGCTGCGTGGCCTGCGCGCCGAGCCGCCCGTGTTCGCGGCCGCATCAGGCCTGTGGGGTGAGATGGCCGAACGCGCGCGCCGGATGGCACGCGAGCGCGAACAGCAGACCGCCCAGGCCGAGGCGCGGCTGGCCGAATTCCTGGCCGCCATCCAGGCCTCGCCCAGCGGCGTGGTGCTGCTCGACGACCAGGGACGCATCGAGTGGTGCAACCAGACGGCCGCCCAGCACTTCGGCTTCGACGCGCAACGCGACGTGATGCAGCACGTGGGCAATCTCGTGCGCGATCCGGCCTTCGGCGCCTACCTGGCGTCGTGGAACTACAGCCGCGAAGTCATCATGAATGGCCATGGGCGCAGCTCGGGAGCCAATGGGCCGATGCAGCGGCTGTCGGTGCAGGTGCACCCGTATGCCGGCAACCGCCGTCTGCTGCTCTCGCGCGACATCACGGCGCTGGAACAGGCCGAGGCCATGCGACGCGACTTCGTCGCCAACGTCTCGCACGAGATCCGCACGCCGCTCACGGTGCTGGCGGGCTTCGTGGAAACCATGCAGACGCTGCCGCTGACCGAGGCCGAACGGTCGCGTTATCTCGGCATGATGTCGCAGCAGTCGCAGCGCATGCAGACGCTGGTCAGCGATCTGCTCACGCTCTCACGCCTGGAAGGCAGCCCGCCGCCCCCGATTGGCCAGTGGACCAGCGTGCGTTCGCTGCTGGCGCAATGCGAGGAAGAGGCCCGCGGGCTGGCCGAGGCGTTGCATCCGGGCGATGCGCACCACATTACCGTGATGGGCGGCGAGGGGCTGGAGATCGCCGGTGCCGTGCCCGAGCTGCAGAGCGCGATGTCCAACCTGCTCTCCAACGCCGTGCGTTACACGCCTTCGGCCGGCCGCATCGATGTGGCCTGGCGGATGCTGCCCGACGGTCGCGCCGAATACAGCGTGCGCGATACGGGACCGGGTATCGCTGCCGAGCACATTCCGCGCCTCACCGAGCGCTTCTACCGTGTGGACCGCAGCCGCTCGCGCGAAACCGGCGGCACCGGCCTGGGCCTGGCCATCGTGAAACATGTGGCGCAGCGCCATGGCGGCGAGTTGCGCATCGAGAGCGTGGTGGGCAGCGGATCGACATTCACGCTGCTGTTCCCGGCGGTGCGGCTGCGCCAGGCGTTCAAGGCGCCGGCGGCGCGGGTCGCCGCTTCCTGAGCGGACAGCGGTCTCAGTTCGTGGCGGTGGCGCCGTTGCGCCCGGGCGCCGAGCGGTGCCGCACCAGCAGCACGAAGATGATGGCCGTGAGCGACAGGGCGGCTCCGCCCGTCATCCAGAACGCCTGCGGTGCCTGTAGCGGCGGTCGGCCTGCGATGCCCTCGTAGGCCAGCAGGTAGCCGCCGCCCAGGCCCACGCCCCAGAGCAGCACGCAGTAGACCATCAGCGGAGCGATGGCCACGCGATAGCAGCGCAGCACGAACACGCTGAGCGCCTGTGTCGCATCGGCCACGTGATAGATCGCCACCCACGCCAGCAACGCACCCGCCAGCGCGGCCACCTGGGTATTGGCGGCATAGAGGTTCGCGAGGCCGTGGCGCGACAGCAGCAGCAGCGATGCCAGCACCACGGCCGCGCCGAGCGTGACTTTGAAACCCGTGACCAGCACGCGCCGCGCGCGATGCGGATCGCCGGCGCCCAGCCAGTAGCCCACGCGGGCACTGGTGGCTATCCCCAGCGAGAGCGGCACCATATAGAGCACGGCGGCCACGTTGGCGGCCACCTGGTGCGCGGCAGATGCCACCGTGCCCAGGCGCGCGATGAACAATGCCATCAGCGTGAACGACGTGACTTCGACCAGGATCGCCAGCCCGCCCGGCACGCCCAGACGCGCATACCGCGCCAGCGTAGGGCCGTGCGGCCGCTCCATCGGCCGCCACAGCCCATACGGACGATAGAACGGCTCGGTACGCAGCAGCCAGAAGGCCGTGAACAGCATCAGATAGTTCACCACCAGCGACGCCCAGGCACAGCCCACGGCGCCGCTGGCCGGCAGTCCCAGGCCGCCGAAGGCGAACCAGATCGACAACGGCACTTTTACGGCCAGCGAACCGATCTGCAGCCACGTGACCAGCAGCGGCTTGCCCAGGCTCTGGTTGAGCGTGGCGTACATGCGGAACAGCAGTGCGGCCGGCACCGTCCAGGCCAGCACGCGCAGATACCCGCGCACTTCTTCCTGCATGGCCTCGGGCACACCCGTCAGCCGCAGCAGCGGATCGGGATGCAGCAGCGCGGCCATGCCGATCACGATGGTGATGGCACACAGGTAGAGGGCCTGGCGCAGAGACCGGCCCACCTCGGCCTGGCGGCCGGCGCCGTGCAGCTCGGCCCACACAGGCAACAGCGCCTGAAGCACGCCCATCAGCGCCACGAACACACTGATGAAAACGGCCGAGCCCACCGACAGGGCGGCCAGCGCCTCGTTGGAGTGGCGGCCGGCGATGACGGTGTCGACCACGCCATAGGCCGTGACGGCCAATTGGCCGACGAGCACGGCGCCGCCATGGCGCAGGATGTCGCGCAGCTCGGTCACGGGTTGGCGACGGGCAGCGTGCGCCGGTAGACCAGCATGTTCTTGTCGCGGTCGGTGGGGTGGCGCACGCGCGATTGCAGGGTCCATTCGCCCGTGGTGGTCGCCGTGGGCAGCGTCGACAGCGCGCTGTCGTTGACCAGCAGCCAGTCGCAATGTGTGGCGTCGCCGGTGGGCTGCAGCGTGAGCGGGCTGTAGAAGCGGAAGGCCGCGATCTGCGCACGGGTGAGGCCGTGCGTCTCGGCGCACGTGGCGCGGCCGAGTGTGGGCGTGATGGCCTGCACCAGCGGGCCGTAGCTCAGCGAGAAATTGAGCAGCGGCAGCCACAGCGTGGTCAGCAGCAGCCACGACAGCACGGCGCCGCTGGCGGGCAATACCAGGCTCTTCCACAGCGCTCGCTGATGGCGGCCCACGCGCCACTTCACCAGCCAGCACCAGGCCAGCGTGGCGGCCAGCGCAACGATGAGTGCGCCCAGCGAGAACGAGGGCGTGAAGCCGGGTGCGAGCTTGACCACGTTGGCCGCGGGCTGGCGCGGAAAACCGGTCTGCATGGCGATCCAGATCACCCAGATGACGACGGCGCATCCGGTGAAGAAGAGCAGCGTGAACCAGTCGATCAGCGCGGCAACGCTGCGCCGCAGCGTCGGCAACGCGAAAGCGGCCAGGGCGGCCAGGGGCGGCAGCGCCAGCAGCAGGGCGCGGTCTGCGGCCGGTGCGGTCAGGGCCGAGAGGGCGACCGCCACGACAATGCCCAGCGGCCAGGCCAGATGGCGGCTGGCGAGCTGGCGGCGCCATCGCCACACCGTCCACAGCGCCAGCGCCAGCGCTGGCCACGTGAACCAGACCAGCAGCCGGGCCAGGCTGCGCCAGGCGCTCCCGGTCTGCGGAAAAGCCGGCTGCCAGCGCCACTCGCCCAGCAGCGCCGCGACACTGGCGGCCAGTAGCGTGGCGCCAGCGAGCCAGGCGGCCAGGCGCAGGCGATGGACGTTCAGCGGTCCGTCGTGCCCGTGCACCGGGCTGCGGTCAAAGGCGATCAACGCCGCGGCGCCGAGCCCCAGAACCAGCGCGACGGCCGGCGCCCCCGAAAGCGCCAGGCCCAGCAGGCCCAGCAGTGCCGTCAGCGGCGGCAGCAGCGGCCGGTAGGGCAGGGCGGCCACGCCGTGGAACAGCAGTGCGAGGCTGGCCAGTTGTGCCAGCGCCGGCGTGGTCTCGTGAGACATCTGCGCCAGGCCCAGGCTGGCGATCAGCGCCAGCAGGCCGCCGTCGGCGATGGCGCGCGCATAGTCGGCCGGCAATGCCTCGCCGCCGAAGGCGAACGCCACCGGCTGGGCTTGCGGGCTGCGCGCCAGGTAGTACACCGCCCACCAACTGGCCGCCAGCGTGACGCCGAGCAGCAGCATGAAGGGCAGACGGGCGGCCAGATCGGGGGCAAGCCACGACGGCGCAATGCGGACCGCGGCAGCGCCAAGCCAGTACGCCAGAAGACCGTCGGCGTCGGGCGCCAGTCCCATGAGGCGGGGTTGTAGCCAGCCGGTGGCGCCGCGGGCGATCTCGGCCATGTAGCCGAATGCCGTCATGTCGGCGTTCTTCCAGGGCTCGCGTCCCAGGTAGCCGGGCAACACGTAGGCCGCGCACAGCAGCCACAGCGCCAGCCGGGGCAGGCGCCGTACGGCAGCCTGGGCGACGATGGCGGGGGTGGGCTGGTTCACGGAACGGAGGATAGGTGCAATCGGGGGACGGAAGCCGGAAACAAAAAAGGCAGCGCGGTGACCGGCTGCCTTTTCTGCGTGGGGCACGGACGGCAGGGCCGCCAGTGCCAGGAACGGGAGCTTACTTGGCGGCGGTCTTGCCGAAGCGGTTGCGGAACTTCTCGACGCGGCCACCCATGTTGTCCACCGACTTCTGCGTGCCGGTGTAGAAGGGGTGCGATTCGCTCGACGTGTCCAGCTTGTACAGGGGCAGTTCGCGGCCGTCGTCGGTGGTGCCCATTTCCTTGGTGGAAACGCAGGAGCGCGTCACGAACTTGAAGCCGTTGGACAGGTCCACGAACAGCACTTCGCGGTAGTTGGGGTGAATGCCTTCTTTCATGATCTTCCTTCAGTCACTTGCGGGAGCCGCGCCAGCCAGTCTGGCGTACTTTCCGCGAAAAGCCCTCGATTATAGCCAGAATGCCAGTTTGGCCGATGCGTCAGCCACCCCGGCGCATCATGTCGAAGAATTCGACATTGCTCTTGGTGGCGCGCATGCTCTTGAGCACCATCTCCATCGATTCGATCTCGTCCATGTTGTACATGAACTGGCGCAGGATGCGGG
>JAGOCV010000113.1 GCA_017998575.1 Burkholderiaceae bacterium | reverse complement strand
GCTGCATGCCATGACGCAGGCGGCACTGGCCGAGCGCACCGCCGAGCGCGACACGCTGGCGCGCATCGTGGAGACCACCGACGCCGAGATCCAGGTGGTCGATGCCGACTACCGCTTCCTGGCCATCAACAGTTCCTGCGCGCGTGCCTATGCGCGCATCTTCGGTGTGAGTCCGGTCGTCGGCGACAGCCTGCTGGACGTGCTGGCCCGGCTGCCCGACGCCCAGCGTGACGCCGCCCTCGCGCTCTGGCGCCGGGCGCTGGCGGGCGAGTCGTTCAAGCTGGTGCACGACTGGGGCGAGGGCGCCATGCGCACTGCCTTCGAGATGAGCTTCGAGGTGCTTCGCGCACCCGACGGCACTCAGACCGGCGCCTTCCTCACGGGCAACGACATCTCGGAGCGCGTGCGCGGCGAGGCCGCGCTGGCCGCCACACTCGAAGCCCTGCGCCACGCCCAGAAGATGGAAGCCGTGGGCCAGCTCACGGGCGGCATCGCGCACGATTTCAACAACCTGCTGATGGCCATCGGCGGCAGCCTGCAGACGCTGCAGGTGCATCTGGATCGTGGCGCGCCGCCCGGCGACCTGCGGCGCTACGTGGAAATGGGCGAGAGCGCCGTGCAACGCGCGGCATCGCTCACGCACCGGCTGCTGGCCTTCTCGCGCCGGCAGACACTCGACCCCCGGCCCACCGACGTGAATGCGCTGGTGCACGGCATGACCGAGCTCATCCTGCGCAGCGTCGGCCCCGACGTGCAGTTGCGCATCGACGCCGCGCCCGACGCCTGGCCCACGCGCATCGACGCGCCTCAGCTGGAGAACGCGCTGCTCAACCTGTGCATCAACGCGCGCGACGCCATGGCGCCCGGTGGCGGAACGCTCTGCATCACCACCGCCAGCGTCGAAGTCCGCGCGGACGAGGCGCAGCGCCTGACGCTGCCGGCAGGCGACTACGTGCGTCTTTCGGTGGCAGATACGGGCAGAGGCATCGCGCCCGATGACATGTCCCGTATCTTCGAGCCCTTCTACACCACCAAGCCGCAGGGCCAGGGCACGGGACTGGGGCTGTCGATGGTGTATGGCTTCGTGCAGCAGTCGGGCGGGCAGGTGGACGTGCTGTCGGCGCCGGGCGCGGGCACAACGATGCATCTGTACCTGCCGCGCCACCATGGCGCCGCCGTCGCCGATGTCTCGGCCTCAGCACCGCAGCCGCTGCCCAGCGGTGGCGGCCAGACGGTGCTGCTGATCGATGACGAGGAGATGCTGCGCGTGATGCTTGCCGACGTGCTGGAAGAAGCCGGCTACCGCGTGCTCACCGCCCGCGATGGCGCCGAGGGCCTGCAGCGCCTGAAGGACGAGCGCCAGCGCGTCGACCTGCTGATCACCGACGTGGGCCTGCCGGGCGGCATGAACGGCCGCCAGGTGGCCGACGCCGCCCGCCGCCACACGCCGGGCCTGCCGGTGCTTTTCATCACCGGCTACGCCGAGAACGCCGCCGTGGGCAATGGCCTCATGGAGCCCGGGATGGCGGTGATGACCAAGCCGTTCCCCGTGGCCGCGCTCGCAGTGCGCGTGAAGGGGATGCTGGCCTCGGTCTGACAGCGCGCGGCGATCAATCCACCTGGATGTCGGCCGCCCGGGCCAGCGACTGCCGTCGCGCACGCTCCGACAGTACGGGACGGCGAATCAACTGGAGCGGCACGGCCATGCCGCGCGCAAAATGGAACGGCGCCTTCTGCGCCGACATCCGCAAGCCCTTCCCTGCCACCCAGCCGATCCCACGACGCAAGGCCTCGCCATGAGACGCATCGACATCGCATCCATCCGCCGCAGCCTTCAATCGCTGTGCTGGGCCGCTGCGGCGGCGTGGCTGGCCGCTGGATGCGCGCATACGGCGCCCGCGCCCGGCCCGTTCCATGTGGCCACCGACACCCTCGGCCTCCAGTTCATCCGCATCCCCGCCGGGGGCTTCATGATGGGCAGCGACGAAACGGCCGACGCGCAGCGCGCCGACTTTCCGTTCGACGACCCGAAACGCTACGCCGACCTGGCCGACGAGGCGCCGCGCCACCGGGTGCGCATCACGCGCGATTTCGAGATGGCGCGGCACGAGGTGACGGTGGCGCAGTTCCGCGCCTTCGTGCAGGCCTCGGGCCACGTGCCCGAATCCATCGCCGACGGCACGGGCGGCTTCGGCTACAACGCCGCCTTCGCGCAGGACGTGAACCGCACCGGCGATGCGTTCGAGGGGCGCGATCCGCGCTATTCATGGCAGTGGCCCGGCTTCGCGCAGGGCGACGACCACCCGGTGACCAACGTGACCTGGCGCGACGCCGTGGCCATGGCGCGCTGGCTGTCGGCGCAGGAAGGCCGCACCTACCGGCTGCCGACCGAGGCCGAATGGGAATACGCCTGCCGCGCCGGCCAGACCACGCGCTACCAGAGCGGCGACGACCCGCGCGCACTCACCGGCGCCGCCAACCTGTTCGACCAGGACGCGGCAGCGCACTGGCCCAAGTGGGCGCACGAGGCGCTGCCCGGGCGCGACGGCCATGCCTTCACCGCGCCGGTGGGCCGCTTCGCGCCCAACGCCTTCGGCCTCTTCGACATGCACGGCAACGTGTGGGAATGGACATCCGACTGGTACGGCGACGACTGGTACGCGAAGTCGCCCACCGACGACCCGCAGGGCCCGGCCGAAGGCCACGTGCGCGTGCGCCGCGGCGGCTCGTGGCACACGTGGCCGATCTACGCGCGCTGCGCCTACCGCAACATCAACACCGAAGCGACGCGGTATCCGCTGGTGGGGTTCAGGCTGGTGCGCGAGGCGCGCTGACGCCGCGCGTGTGCGGCGCGATCAGGCCGCCTGTGCCAGCAGCGCCGGCAATTCGTCCATGTGCGTGAACACCTGCACAACGCCCGCTGCGCGCAGGGCCGCCGGCGCGTCATGGCCGGCCTCGGGCGGGCTGTAGCCGAACACCGTGCAGCCGGCCGCCACGCCGGCGGTGGCGCCGGTCACCGTGTCCTCGACCACGGCGCAGCGCGCCGGATCGGCGCCCAGGTGGGCGGCGGCGGCCAGGTACACGTCGGGGAAGGGCTTGGAGCGCGGCATCTCGTGGCCGCTGAAGATGTTGCCGCTGAAGTACGGCATCAGGCCGCACTTGGCCAGTTGCAGCTCGACCTTGAAGCGGTCGGCGCCGCTGGCGCAGGCGATGCGGCCGGCGTGGTGCGCATGCACGCGCGCCACGGCATCGACCACGCCGCGCACGGCCTGTAACTCGCGTTCGAGCCGCTCGTTGCGGCGCTCGCGGAATGCCACCAGCCAGGGCTCGTCGATGCGCGTTCCGGTTTCGCGGGCGATGCGTTCGGTCTCGTCCTTCACCGTCTTGCCGGTGAAGATGGCCATGCACTCGGCCAGCGTGAGGCGCCAGCCCATCTCTTCGAGCATGTCGCGCAGCACACCGTTGGTGATGGGCTCGCTGTCGACGAGCACGCCATCGCAGTCGAAGAGGACGGCGTCGAATCGCGGCATGGGAAAACTTCCTTCGGGGATACGGGAACGAAAAGCAGCGCCCGATTATGCGGGCCCGTGCGGGCGCATCCGGTGGCACCGCCGCCGCGCGTGCGCAACTGTCACGCGGGTTTCACGGCAGCGTCACATTGCGCGCCAACCATCGCGGGTTGCCATTGCGCCGCCCTGCGCGGCTTCACCGCCCCCCACCATGCCCGCACAACGACCCCATCCCTCTCGCGCTCACGCTGCTTCGTTCTCCCTGCTGCCGGTGGCCGCCGCACTGGCCACGCTGTTCGCCGCGCCCGTGCACGCGCAGGACTTCACTGTCGCGACGGGCACGACCCGGACCACGACCAGCACGATCGCCGGCGGTGCCGGTGTCGTGGAGGCCGGCGGCAAGATCTCGGTCGGCGGCGGCGACCGCGGCGTGCGCATCCGCAACGGCGTGACGACGCTGACCAACGCCGGCACCATCGAGCAGACGGGCACCGGGCGCGCCATCGACGTCGATGGCTCCAACGCCACGGTCTACATCCTCAACAGCGGCCTGATCACCAGCAGCGGCGCGCAGGTCATCCGCTTCGACAGCGCCAGCACGAAGCAGGTGCTCGACAACCAGGGGACCATCTGGCACACGGGCGTCGATGTGGGTGGCGAGCGCGCCATCAAGGCCGACGGTGCCTACACCACCACGGGCAACCAGATCGTCAACGGCTCCGGATCCAACCGCTCGGCCGTGATCCGCTCCAACGGCAACGACGCGATCCGCCTGGGCAACAACTTCACGCTGACCAACTGGGGCGACATCTTCTCCACCGGCCGCGTCAACACCAGCTGCCCCGACTACCAGGCCAACGACGTGGGCTGCGGTGCCGACCTGTCGGCAGCCGACGGCGTGGCCATCGAGAACGGCCGCCGCAACGCGGTCATCCTCAACCACGGCACCATCACCGGCCCGCGCCACGGCGTGGACGGCGGCGATCCGATCGCCTATGCGCCCAGCGCACACCTGGTGAACGTCGAGCAACTGATCGTGCGCCAGGCTGACGGCGACGGCGTGCTGTTCGACGTGGTGCGCGAGAACGGCACGACCGAGAGCGTGCGCGTGGAAAACCCGGTGATCATCAACTACGCGGGCGGCACCATCACCGGCAACAACGGCTCGGGCGTGGGCATCGACGGCCACGCGGTGGTGATCAACCACGGCACCATCACCGGCAACTACGCGGGTGCGGGCAACATCTTCAACCACCCCAGCGACAGCAGCAACGGCGCGGGTGCCGGCCTCACCATCGCCAACGGCGATGGCGACGGCGTGGACATCGACGGCACGGCCTACATCGAGAACTGGGGCACCATCCGCGGCACCGGCGCGGGTGGCTTCGACTCGGGCAACAACCCCAATGGCGCGGACGGCATCGCGGCCGGCGGCGGCACCATCATCAACCACACGGGCGCGGTCATCTTCGGCCAGACCAAGGGCATCCTGATCGACGACGGCGCCGCCGGAACGGCCGTGGCGGCCGGCCGCGGCACGGCCGACGCGCAGGGCGCGGCGGCGATCATCGTCAACGACGGCCGCATCGAAGGCGCGACCGGCGTGGCCATCGGCCTGGTGGGCGACTTCGCCGACCGCATCGAGAACGGCCCCAACGGCGTCATCATCGGCGGCCTGAACGCCCGCCCGGCCGACCAGGAAGGCTCGACCGCCGCAGCCGCCGCCGTGCAGATGGGCGCGGGCAACGACCTGCTGATCAATGCCGGCCGCATCGAAGGCCGCAATGGCCTGGCGATCGACCTGGGCTCGGGCGACGACACGCTGCGCCTGCTGGCGGGCAGCACCATCGTGGGCACCATCGACGGCGGCCAGGGCATCGACCTGCTCCAGACGCAGGGCACGCAGCGCTTCGCAGCCGGCACGCTGGTGAACTTCGAGCGCTTCACGGTGCAGGCCGGCACCACCACCTTCGATTACGCGCTGGGCGCGGTCGATGCGGTGACGGTGAACGAAGGCGCCACGCTGCGCGTGAACGGCGGCTTCTCGACCGCGCACGCGCTGACGGTGAACGGCGTGCTGGCCGCGCCCGAAGGCAACACGCTGCGCACGCTGGCAGTGGGCAGCTATTCGCAGGGTGCGCACGGTGTGCTCGAAGCACGCGTGGGGGCCTCGGGCCAGTCGGACCGCATCGTGGCCAGCCAGACGGCCGACTTGCACGATGGCGCCACGCTGTCGATCAGGCCGCTGGGCTATGTGACCAGCGGCTCGACCTGGACACTGGTGTCGGCCACCACCCTGGGCGCCGACGCCGACGCGCTCAGGCTGATCAACGACTCGGCGCTGGTGAAGTACTCGCTCGCCGTGTCGGGGCACGATCTGGTGTTGAGCGCCGAGCGCACGGCCACGCTGGCCGACGTGGCACCGGCCGGCCTGGGCAGCCTGGGCCGGGCGCTCGATACGCTGGGCGCGAACTCGCCGATGGGCAACACGCTGCTGGCCCGCATCGACGGCCAGGGCACCGCGGCCGGCGTCGCCGAATCGCTGCGCCAGCTCTCGCCCGACACGTCGGGCGCGGTTCGCCAGGCGGCGCAGATGACAGCCGCGCAAGTGTTCGGCGCCATCGCCGACCGCATGGACCAGGCACGCGGCAGCGCCGTGGCGCAGGGCCCGGCGCGTGGCCTGTCGGCCGGCAACGGCACGCCTGGCCGCGCCTGGGTGCAGGGCCTGGGTGCCTGGGGCGAGCAGAAGGCGCGCGCGGGTAACAACGGCTTCGACCTCGAAGCCTGGGGCCTGGCCGCCGGCATGGAGTCCGACCGCGGCGCGCAGGACGTGATGGGCCTCTCGCTGGGCCTCAACCAGGCCAGGGCCGACGGCGTGGGCGCCGGCACGGGCGACGACGTGCGCGTGAAGTCCACCAGCATCGGCGGTTACCTCAGCCGCACCGCGCCCGACCTCACCGTCGACGCCTCGGTGCTGGCCGGCTACAACCGCTACGACACGCGCCGCGCCGTGACCGTGGGTGGCGTGACCGAACAGATCCGTGGCGACTTCGACGGCTGGCAGGTCGGCGGCCAGGTGGAACTGGGCTTTCCGTTCCAGCTGCGCCAGGACCTGAGCGGCCGCTGGCTGGTGGGTGGACGCGCCAACTACCTGTCGACCGGCAGCTACACCGAGCAGGGCGGCGCGTCGGCCCTGTCCGTGAACTCGGCCAACGCCACCAGCCTCCAGTCGGTGCTGGGCGCCGAACTGAACTGGGCGACGGCCCCGCGCAGCGCGGTGCAACTGCGTGCCCGCTGGCTGCACGAGTTCGGCGATGCGCCCGACCTGAACGCCGCGTTCGCCACCGGCGGCCCCGGCTTCACCACGCCGGGCATCGCGTCCAACCGCGACGCGCTGCAACTGGGCGTGGGCCTGCGCCACGACGCCGGCAACGGCGTGACGCTGAACCTGCGCTATGACGCCGAAGTCAAGCGCGGCTACGTGGGCCATCAACTCTCGGCGCGCGCGGTCTGGACGTTCTGACGCCGTCGATCCTCGCCCTGCCCGCCCGGTCGGGCCTGCGGCCGCCGCCTGCCCGTGGGCAGCGGCGGCCCTCGCGTGGGTGCGCCGCCTGGCTGGTATCGGCCGGCCTGCTGGTGGCCGGCTGCAGCGCCCTGCCCCCGCCCGCACAGCGCGGCGACGCGGCGCACGCGCGGGTGACGGCCGCGGACTGGCAGCCGCTGCGCATCGAGGCCGGGCGCTTCGTTCTGCGCGCGGCGCGTTCGCCGCAGGCGGCGCCGGTGCCGGAGCTCGCCGTGTTCATCGAAGGCGACGGCCTGGCCTGGCTGGACGCGCGCACGCCCTCGGCCGACCCGACGCCGCTCGAACCCGTCGCGCTCGGCATGGCGCTGGCCGAGCCGCACCGGCCCGCCGCGTGGCTGGCGCGGCCCTGCCAGTACGACGACACCGCGTCGTCACGTTGCACGCCGCGCGACTGGACCGATGCGCGCTGGTCGCCCGAGATCGTCGAAGCCCTCGGTGTCGCGCTCGACCGGCTGCGTGACGATGCCGGTGCGCAGCGTCTGGTGCTGGTGGGTTACAGCGGCGGCGGCGCGCTGGCCGCGCTGCTGGCTGCGCGTCGCGGCGACGTGGCGCGGCTGGTGACCGTGGCGGCCGTGCTCGACGGCATGGCGTGGACGCGCCTGCACGGGCTCACGCCGCTTGCCGGTTCGATCGACCCGGCCACCGCCGCGCAGGCGTTGGCCGCCATGCCGCAATGGCACTTCGTCGGCGCCGACGATGCGGTCACGGGCCTTGCGGCCGTGCGCCCTTTCATGGCGCGCCTGCCAGCCGATTCGCCGGTCACGCTGCGGGTGCAGCCGGGGTTTGATCATGCGTGCTGCTGGGCACGCGACTGGGGGCATCTCTCGCCGCGTTGAGCCTCCCGCCGCACTGCAGGCGCCGGGCGCAATGCGCTCACGCCCCGGCTTGGCCGAGGCCCCGCGCGAGCGGCCCCTCGGGAGGCAGAGAGCTACACGCAGTGAGTGAACGTGGGGCCCTTCATCTATACAGCAGCTCGGGCAGCCACATGCCGATGGCCGGGAACAGGTACAGCAGCACGATGGCCAGGATCTGGATGCCCATGAACGGGATCATCCCCAGGAAGATCTGGTTGAGCGTCACGTGCGGCGGTGCCACGCCCTTGAGGTAGAACGCCGACATGGCCACCGGCGGCGACAGGAAGGCTGTCTGCAGGTTCAGCGCCACCAGCAGGCCGAAGAACAGCGGATCGACATCGAAGTGCGCCAGCAAGGGAATGAAGATGGGCATGAAGATCACGATGATCTCGGTCCACTCCAGCGGCCAGCCCAGCAGGAAGATCACGATCTGCGAGAGCACGAGGAATTCCACCTTGCCGAGATCCATCGACAGCACCCAGCGCTCGATCAGCTCCTGCCCGCCCAGCAGCGCGAAGGCCGCCGAGAAGATGGCCGAGCCCACGAACAGCCAGCACACCATGGCCGCCGTCTTGGCCGTGAGATAGACCGATTCCTTCACCATCGCGAGGTTGAGCCGGCGGTAGGCCGCCGCCAGCAGCACACCGCCCATGGCGCCCATCGCCGCCGCTTCCGTCGGCGTGGCCAGGCCGAACACGATGGACCCGAGAACCGAGAGGATGAGGAAAACCAGCGGAAAGAACGACGCCAGCAGCATCTTGAAAATCTCGAGCCGCGCGAATGAAAGAAACAGGTAGAAGAGCGTGGTGAGCGCGCCCAGCACGGCGAACACCACCCACCACCACGTGGGCGCGGGCTGGGTGGTGGCACCGGCGGCCCCCCCGGCCTCTGCATCGGCAGCGGCGGCGGCAGACTCGGCCGCGGGTGCTTCGGCACCCGGTGGCAGCGGTGCGCCGCCGGTGTCGGCATCGGCCGAGCGCTCGGCGCCCGCAGGCTCCTGCACGCCGCCGGCCGCGTCGGCCGTGGATTCGAGCGGCGGCTCGGACACACCGCCTTCGTCGAGGGGGGGCTCGGCCAGCCCGCCTTCGACGGGCGGCTCCTGCACGCCGCCGGCGTCGGGTTCGCGCCGGTCATCGCCGAAGCCGATGGGCTGGATGTCGTACACGGCCTCGGGCGGCACGTGCGTGACAGCGCGGTAGGTGCTGGCCGCCAGGGCCAGGAACAACACGCCAGGCAGCAGCACCAGCACCAGCTGGCGCAGCACGTACGACAGCGGCACGTCGGCATTGCGCCGGCCCTTGAGCGCGGCCAGCAGGCGCGTGGGCGCGTAGACCTCGCCATTGGCGGGCAGCGCCTCGGTCTGCGCGGGCAGCTGCACGCGGCGCTCTTCGGGCGAGAGCGGCGGTGCCCAGTGCGGCTTGAGCTTGGCCATGAGGATGACGTATCCCACGTAGAGCGCGGCCAGCATGAGCCCGGGGAAGAACGCGCCCGCATAGAGCTGCACCACCGAAACCCCGGCCGTGGCGCCGTAGAGGATCAGCAGCACCGAGGGCGGCAGCAGGATGCCCAGGCACCCGCCGGCCGTGATCGAACCCGCCGCCATCGGCGTGCTGTAGCCCGCGCGCAGCATGGCCGGCAGCGCCAGCAGCCCCATCAGCGTGACCACCGCGCCCACGATGCCCGTGGCCGTGGCGAAGACCGTGCAGGTGACCAGCGTGGCCACGGCCAGCGAGCCGGGCACGCGTGCCATCGCCAGGTGCATGCTCTTGAAGAGCTTCTCGATCAGGTTGGCGCGCTCGACCAGGTAACCCATGAAGACGAACAGCGGCACGGCGATGAGCACGTCGTTGGCCATGCTCTTGTAGGCCGCCTGCACCATGAGGTCGAGCGTGCGGTTGATGTCGCGGTCGTAGGCGAGCCACGTGAAGATCATGCCCATGCCCATCAGCGTGAACGCCGTGGGAAAGCCCAGCATGATGGCGACCACCACGAGCGAGAGCATCAGCAGGCCCAGGTGGCCGTTGGTGATGGTCTCCACGCCCAGCAGCAGCCACACGATGGCGACCACCACCAGCGCCATGATGGAAAAGCCGAACCAGAGTTCGCGGCGCATCTTCATGGCCGGCCCTCCCCGTCCCTGGGCTCGCGCGGCAGCGGGCCGGTGGATTCGCCGGTGGCCTGCGCCACGTCTTGCGCCAGGCGGCGTTCGGGGTCGATCACGGTGTCGCCCTCGCGCGCGGACAGCGTGCGGTCGAGGTCACGCAGATCCGCGTCCTTCACGTGCACCATCTGCTTGAGCTTCTCGACATCCACTTCCTCCACGTCGGCCTGGCGCGAGGGCCAGGCGCCGTTGCGCAGGCAGATCACGCAGCGCGCGATCTCGGCCACGCCCTGCAGCAGCAGCGCTGCACCGGCCAGCGGGATCACGAACTTGAACGGATAGAGCGGCAGCGGCTCGGCAGAGAAGGTCTGCTCGCGGATGGCGAGCGATTCGCTCGCGTACGTCCAGCCGGCCCAGGTCATGGCGATGACGCCCGGCAGGAAGAACACGATGTAGAGCACCAGATCGCAGCCCGCCTGCGCGCGCGGGCTGAAGAAGCCGTAGAGCACGTCGCCGCGCACGTGGCCGTTCTTCGAGAGCGTGTAGGCGCCGGCCAGCATGAACAGGGTGCCGTACAGCATGATCTGCGCGTCCAGCACCCAGGCATGGGGCCGGTTGAGCGCGTAGCGTGACAACACCTCCCAGCTGATCAGCAGCGTGAGGCCGACCACGGCCCAGGCCGAGATCTTTCCGATGAAGGTGGATATCGCGTCGATGCCGAACAGCAGCTTGCGCATGGGAGACGGTTCCTGTGAAAACGGTGGGCACGCAAAGAACGCAGGGGCGCCCGGTGCGGGGCGCCCCTGCAGGACGCACGGCGGGCGGCGGCAGCCCGTGCCGCCGCCAGGCTTCAGGTCTTCTTGGCGTTACCGCCGCCGGCGCGCTGGCCGTAGTAATGGTTCCAGGCCATGCGGAAGTCGATCTCGGTGTCGTTCTTCCAGCGGCCGGTGCGCTGCGAGAACGCGCGCATCGAATCCATCACCTTCTTGAACATCGCGTTCTCGGCCGCCTTCTTCGTGGTGACCTTGTCCCAGGCGGCCAGCTGCGCGCGCAGGATGGTGTCGGGCGTCTTGAAGAACTTCACGCCCTGCTTGGCCTGCATCTCCAGGTAGTCGGTGGAATAGCGGTGCGCGGCCTTCCAGCTCATGTCGGCCGAGGCGGCCTGCACGGCGTAGTCGATCAC
>JAGOCV010000406.1 GCA_017998575.1 Burkholderiaceae bacterium | reverse complement strand
GGCTTTGCGGGCCAGGCGGCGGCCTGTGCCTGCGCGAGTGTGGGCAGCGTGGCGCATGCCAGCACGAGGGCGGCGGGCAACGCGCGGCGCGTGGTGAGGGGCAGGGTCATGTCGGAGGTCTCCTTCTTTTTTTGAATCAGTCCAGGCTCACGCCGGTGGCCTTGATGGGTTTTTCCCAGCGCGCGAGGTCGGCCCGCTGCGCGGCGGCCAGTTCGGCCGATGTCGAGCCGATGGGCTCGTAGCCCAGGCTGCGCATGCGTTCCTGCATGGCGGGCCTGCGCAGCGCGGCGGACACCGAGCGTTCCAGCCGGGCCAGTGTGTCGGCGGGCAGGTTGGCCGGGCCGTACATCGCGAACCAGGCCGTGGCCACCATGTCCACGCCGGACTCGCGCAGCGTGGGCACTTCGGGCACCTGCGGGTCGCGCTTGTCGCCGGTGACGGCCACGATGCGCACCTTGCCTTCCTTGTGCAGTTGCGCCGTCTCGGACACCACGTCGAACTTGTAGTCGATGTGTCCGCCCAGCAGCGCCGTGTTGGCCGGCGCGCCGCCCTGGAAGGACACGTGCGTCAGCGGCACGCCGGTGGACTGCTCCATCAGCACGCCCATGAAGTGCGGCAGCGTGCCCAGGCCAGGCGAGCCGTAGGTGGCGCCCTGCGGCGACGCCCTGGTGCGGGCCATCATCTCGGCCACGGTCTTCACACCCGTGGCGGGGCCGGAGACCACGCCGAACTGGAACGAGGCCAGTTGCGAGATGGGCGTGAAGTCCTTCACCGCGTCGTAGTCGAGCTTCTTGTAGACGTGCGGGAACAGCACCATGGGGCCGCTGGGCAGGATGACCACGGTCTGGCCGTCGGGCCTGGCGTTCTTCGTGGCGACGAGGGCGATGCGGCCGCCCGCGCCGGGGCGGTTCTCCACCGTCACCGAGGCGAAGTCGTCACGGATCGCATCGCCCACCAGGCGCGCGATGATGTCCGCCGAGCCGCCGGGTGGAAAGCCCACCAGGATGCGCAGTGGCGGTTTGTCCTGCGCGAGGGCAGGGGCGGTGGTCAACAGGGGCAGACCGGGCACAAGGGCCAGGCATGCCATGAGGGGTGTGCGGCGCTTCATGTGATGTGTCTCCGTTGCCGGTCCTTCTGAATGGACCTTGCTGTACTCTAGGCGTCCGTCATTTGATTGATCAAATCAATCATCCACCGGAGTAACCCGAGGATGGCCGCCCCCGATCGCCTAAGTCACCCCCAAGCACTGGACGACCTGCTGCTCTTTCGCATCGCGCGATTGCTCGCGGCCGCGAGCACGCCGGTGATCCGGTTGTGCGAAGGGCGCTTTGGCATCACGCGGCGCGAATGGCGGCTCATCGTTGTGCTGGCGCAGCACGGCGAGATCCAGCCGTCGCGCCTGGCCGAGCGCATCCAGCTCGACCGCGCGCGCACCTCGCGCGCCATCACCTCGCTGGTCGCCAAGAAGCTGGTGGCACGCACGGCCGGCACGCGCGACCGCCGCCAGGCCGTGGTGGCGCTCACGCCGCAGGGTCGGGCGCTGCACGAGCAGCTGTTCCCGCTGGTGCGCGAGATCAACCAGGAACTGCTCGGCCCGCTGGCGCAGGCCGAACTGCGCCAGCTCGACGCGGTGCTCGACACCCTGCAGGCGCAGGCCGATGCGATGGCGCCCACGCACGCCGACCTGCCCAAGGCCAACCGCCGCCGGGGCGCAGGCGCACCGCAGCCGGCCCGCCCGGGTTCGCCCTACAGATAAGTTCGCGATAGACAAACCAGTTCTTATTGGTTTGTGCTGGCAACGGCTGCCGATAGATTCATCCCACTCCGCGCAGATCGCACGGAGGCGCAACAACACAAGCGTTGAAAGGAAGAGGATGAATACGCAAATCACGAACACCGGCGCGCAGCGTCGCACCTGGCTCAAGGCATCCGTGCTGGGCCTGGGTGCCATGCTCTGCGGCGTGGCCTTCGCACAGTCGATTCCCGCCGGCCCGCTCGTGACGACCGATTGGCTCGCACAGAACCTGAACAACAACAAGGTGCGGGTCATCGAAGTCAGCGTCAATCCTGGCGTGTACGAGCGTGCCCACGTGCCGGGCGCCGTCAATTTCTCGTGGCACAACGACCTCAACGACAAGGTCCGCCGCGACATCATCGGCAAGGAAGCGTTCGAGCAACTGCTGTCCAAGGCCGGCGTCGCACCCGACACCACCGTGGTCCTGTACGGCGACACCAACAACTGGTTCGCCGCCTGGGGCGCGTGGGTGTTCGACATCTATGGCGTGCAGAACGTCAAGCTGCTCGATGGCGGACGCAAGAAGTGGGAAGCCGAGAACCGTCCGCAGGACAACCGGGTGCCGGAATACGCCGCTACCCGCTACACGGTGGGCAAGGTCAACACGGCATTGCGCGCGCGTCTGCCGGACACGCTGGCCGCGGCCGAAGGCAAGAGCAACGCCAAGCTGCTCGACATCCGCTCGGCCGACGAGTTCAGCGGCAAGATCTTCGCGCCCGCAGGCGTGCCCGAGCTGGCCATCCGCGCCGGCCACATCCCCGGCGCCGCCAACGTGGCCTGGGGCCAGGCCGTGAAGGAAGACGGCACGTTCAAGTCCGCCGACGAGCTGCGCCGCATCTACACCGCCGCCGGTGTCGATGGCAGCAAGCCCATCATCACGTACTGCCGCATCGGCGAGCGCTCCAGCCACACGTGGTTCGCGCTCAGCAAGATCCTGGGTTACGACGTGAAGAACTACGACGGCTCGTGGACCGAATACGGCAACGCCGTGGGCGTGCCCATCTCGAATCCGGCCGGCACCGTCTGGGCCGCCAAGTAATCACTTCGGCGACCTGACGACGCACGCAACGCAAGGTTCGCTTCGTGTGTCTCCGATTGGCCCGCCTCGCGCGGGCCTCTTTTTTTCTTTCTCTCCCTCTTTGCCCATTCCCCTCATGAGCAAACTCTCTCCTTCGCTGGCCCTCGTGTGGCTGGCCGCGCTGCCGGTGGCGGCGCACTTCCTGCTGGCGCAGGCCGGCGGACGCACGCTGGCGTTCGCGCTGGCC
>JAGOCV010000405.1 GCA_017998575.1 Burkholderiaceae bacterium | reverse complement strand
GCCTGGAAGCGGTGCGCACCGGCGGCGAACAGCGCGATGCCCTGGCCGATGTTGCCCGGACCCAGCACGAGCACGCGGTCGCCGCGCTGCACGCCGCCGGTGCGCACCGCTTCCAGGCTGACCGACAGCGGCTCGGCCAGGGCCGCGACCAGGGGGTCGACCCCGGCGGGCACCGGCACGCAGTTGCGCGCGGGCGCCACCACCCAGTCGGCGAACGCGCCGTGGCGCATCACGCCGATGCCCTGGCGCGTGGTGCAGGCGTCGAAGTCCTGCGCGCGGCAGGCGGCGCACACGCCGCACACCACCGAAGGGCGCACCGTGACCAGCTGGCCGGGCCGAAGGCCACTGACCCCTTCGCCGCAGGCGCTCACCTCGCCACTGAACTCGTGGCCGATGGTGACCGGCAGCGCGCGGGCCATGAAGTGGTAGCTCGGCGTCCACTCGTCGATGTGCAGGTCGGTGCCGCACACGCCGGTGGCCTTCACCCGCAGCAGCACCTCGCCCGGGCCGGGCACGGGCACGGCGGCATCGCGCAATTCAAGGCCAGGGACGGGGCTGGGTTTCTGCAGGGATTTCATGGGCCGGAGTCTCTGTCTCTGGCAGCCATACGTCAAATACTCATTTTGTATGCAAGGCATACTCATGAGATATGTCAATGCCGACGGGAGCCCGACCATGGAACTCAGACACCTGCGCTATTTCGTCGCCGTGGCCGATCTCGGCAGCGTGAGCCGCGCCGCGAGCAAGCTCTTCATGGCGCAGCCGCCGCTGTCGGCCCAGATCCGGCAGCTGGAAGAGGAAGTGGGCGCGCCCCTGCTGGTGCGCCTGCCGCGCGGGGTGCGCCTGACGCCGGCCGGCGAATCCTTCCTGGTCGATGCGCGCGCCATCCTGGCCCGCGCGCAGCAAGCCGCCACCCGGGCGCGCGAGCGCCAGGCCGGCGAGCGCAGCGTGCTGCGCGTGGGCCTCATGCCCTCGGCCACGCAGACCGTGCTGCCCGGCCTGCTCAAGCGGCTGGCGCGCGCCGGTCTGCAGGTGAACGTGGAAGCGCACGAGCTGATTCCGTCGGCGCGCCAGCTGCAGGCGCTGCGCAACGCGGAGATCGACCTGGGCTTCATCCGCCCCGGCACCAGCAGCGCACCGCCTGAAGCGGTGGCCAGCATCGACGACCCTTACTGCCTGGCCCTGGCGGCCAGCCACCCGCTGGCCGGCGCGCGTGGACCGCTGTCGCTCGCCTCGGTGGCGCAGGAACCCTTCGTGAGCTTCTCGCGCCACGCCGAGAGCGACTACTTCGACCAGACCGCCGCGCTCTGTGAAGAGGCCGGTTTCACCCCGGACCAGCGGCACACCGCCGGGCAGTTCGTCAGCGTGCTCTCCATGGTGGCCAGCGGCCTGGGCGTGGCCATCGTGCCGGCCTCGTGCACGCTGATGGCGCCGCGCCAGGTGGTCCTGCGCCGGCTCAAGGGCCCGCGCCGCCCGAGCCGGCTGGTGATGGTGCGCCACGAAGGCCAGATGCAGGACGCCTGGGGCAGCCAGGTGGTGCACGAAGCCACGCAGGAGCTGAAGGCGCTGGAGGCGGCGATCCGCAAGAAGATGCCTTGAGCCCGCAGCGCCGTCTCAGCGCACGGGGTTCGCCACCCGCCCCCGGATCTCCACCTCCACGCGGCGGTTGTCGCGCAGGCAGGCGATCAGGGCGTTGCGCGGCAGCTCGTCGCCACAGGTCTTCACCGGTTCGCGGCTGCCGCGGCCTTCGACGGTGAACAGCGCGGCGTCCAGCCCGCGCGCCACCAAGTGGTCGCGCACGGCGGTGGCGCGTTGCAGCGAGAGCGGCTGGTTGTGCGCGTCGCTGCCCAGGCGGTCGGTGTGGCCCACGAGCGCGATGCGCTCGATGCCCTGCAGGCCCTTGGCGCGTTGGGCCAGCACGTCCAGGCGGGCGCGGCCGGCGGCACCGATGTCGTTGAGGCCGGCGCGGTCGAACTCGAACACCGCGTCGGTGGCGAGCACCAGGCGTTCGATGACGCGCTCGGTCACCACCGGTGCCGCCGCCGTCGGCGCCGCGGCCAAGGCCGGGGTGGCGCAGGCGGCCTGATCGGCCTCCATGCGCGCGGCCAGGGTTTCGGCCATGCCGATGTAGGGGTTGGCGTGGCGCCAGCCGCCTTCGGCGTACTCGTGGCCCATCCACACCAGCTGCACCTCCAGGCACGCGGCCTGGGCCGCCACGCAGGCCGCGCCCGGCCCGGTGCGGCCGCGCTCGGCGCGCGCCCACAGGTCCTCGCGCAAGCGCACGCTGCCGCCGATCAGCGGCGTGCGGTGCTCGGGCGCGGTGCCTTGCTCCAGCGCCTCGACCAGCTTCACCGACTCGCCCAGGGCTTCACCGATCACGGGGCCCCGGTCGTTCTCGTGGTAGTTCTGGCGCGCCATGTCGAGCCAGCACTGGGCCTTGGCCCAGGGGTAGCTGGTCTGCGGCACGCGGCCGTCTTTCTGCAGCGCGGCCAGGCGGTCCTGCACCGATTGCAGCGCGCGGTGGTCGGCGCGCTGCGCCTCGTCGGTGAAGCGGGTCGACTCGGCGAACGGCGGCACGGCGCCGGGCGCGCGGTCGGTGGCGCGCGGGTCGGTCACGGCGCAGCCGCCCAGGGCCGCCAGCGCCAGGAGGGAGAGAAGAAGGCGTTTGGAAGTCATGGCAGAGGTCTCTCAACAGGTCAGGGACGGGCGGCCGAAGCCAGCGGGCTCAGGGCGCGGTTGGTGGCGGGATCGGCGCCCCGGAACAGGGTCTCGTCGAACTTGAAGCGCAGCCGCAGGTAGACGCCCTTGCGGGTGTAGGCCGCGCCGGTGAGCTCGTCGTCGCGGAAGCCGCGCACGTTGTAGCCGAGCGAGACCCACAGGTTGGCCTTGATGAGGTAGCCGGCTTCCACGCCGTAGGAGTGCTGGCGCGCGTTGCCCTGCGGGCTGCCCATCAGGTGGTGCTGCAGGCCCACGTCCCAGCGCTCCGACAAGTCCCAGGTGATGCGGCCACCCACCAGCCAGGCCGTGTAGTTCGAGCGCAGGCCGCCGATGAAGCGTTCGGA
>JAGOCV010000112.1 GCA_017998575.1 Burkholderiaceae bacterium | reverse complement strand
GTTGTAGAGCGCGCCGTGCGGCTTGACGTAGCGCACCTGCGTGCCTGCCGCGGCGGCCAGCGCCTTCAGCGCGCCGATCTGGTAGATGACCTGGGCGCGCAACTGCTGCGCCGGCACGTCGAGCGCGCGGCGGCCGAAATGCTCGCGGTCGGCGTAGCTCACGTGCGCGCCCACGGCGACGCCGCGCCCGGCGGCCTGGCGCAGCGTGCGCAGGATGCCGGCCGGATCACCCGCGTGGAAGCCGCAGGCGACGTTGGCGCTGCTGGCGATGGAGAGCATGGCGTCGTCGTCGCCCATGCCTTCGCCGAGGTCGCTGTTGAGATCGATGGTCTTCATGTCCTGGGTGTTCGCGCGTTTCGTCACAGGATGGCCGCCATGAACGGCATCGCGCCGGCGAGCCCGTCGTTGACGGGCCGCGGCTGCCGGTGCATGCCCTGCAGCACGTAGGGTACCTTGCGCCGGCTGGGCCGGGGCCGCCCGACAGACTGGGCGCCCGCGTATAAGCCGTGCTTATCGCGCAACTACCTCAGCTTGTTGGGAGCGCGGCGCCTTCGCTCGATACTTTTCCGGGCCCCCTACATGCCCCGGAAAACTTCGATGAGCCTGGATTCCCACAAGAGCTTCGCCGCCACGGCGGCCCGCGCCGAGACACCCTTTCGCAGCCTGTCGCCCGCCGTGTGGCGCGCGTCCACCGTGCTGTTCGACACCATCGGTGACTTCACGCGGCGCCGGGAGCGCCTCTACGACGGCTACAGCTACGGCATCACCGGCACGCCCACCAGCCGCGAACTGGAGCGCCGCGTGGCCGCGCTCGAAGGCGCGGCGCATTGCGTGGCGCTGCCCTCGGGCCAGGCCGCCCTGTGCCTGGCGCTCATGACCGTGCTGCGCGCGGGCGACCATGTGCTCATCTCCGACGCCGCCTACGGCCCGCTGAAATCGTTCGGGCGTGACTGGATGGCCGGCTGGGGTGTCGAGATCGAGTTCTATCCGCCGGCCATCGAGCCCGCGGCGCTGGAGGCGCTGATGCGTCCGAACACGCGCCTGCTGTGCCTCGAATCGCCGGGCTCCATCACCATGGAGATGCTGGACATCCCCGCCGCCGTGGCCGCCGCGCGCCGCCATGGCGTGACGACGCTGATCGACAACACCTGGGCTTCGCCGCTGGGGCTGCGCCCGCTCGGCCTGGGCGTGGACATCAGCGTGGAGGCCGCCTCCAAGATGTTCGGCGGCCATTCCGACGTGCTGCTGGGCACCGTGGCCGTCAACGACCGGGGGCTGTATGAAAAGCTGCGCTCGGCCCAGAGCACGCTGGGCCAGTCGGTGAGCCCCGAGGACTGCTTCCTCGTGCTGCGCGGGCTGGAGACACTGAAGGTGCGCCTGCAGGCGCAGGCCGTCGCCGCGTTGCAGGTGGCCACGCTGCTGGCCGCGCAGCCCGAGGTGGAATCCGTTCTCTACCCGCCCCTGCCCGGCGCGCCCGGACACGCGTTGTGGCAGCGCGACTTCCATGGCGCGGGCTGCGTGCTGACCTTTCAGCCGCGCGACTGGAGCGAAGCGCAGACCGAAGCGTTCTTCGGCGCACTGCGGGTGTTCTCCATCGGCGCGAGCTGGGGCGGCGTGCACAGCCTGGCCGCGCTCTACCCGGCGCGCGAGCAGGAGTCGCGCACGCATCCCTGCGTGCAGTCGGCGCTGGTGCGTCTGTCGGTGGGTCTGGAAGATACGCCCGCGCTGCAGGCCGATCTGAGCGGCGCCTTCGAGGCGCTGCGCGCCGTGGCGGCCTGAGCCATGGTCACGCACCTGACCGGCGCCGCGCCCGCCAAGACGGCCGCGATGCCCGCGCGCGATACGCGCGCATGGCAAGGCATGGTTATTGCGCCAGGCGGTCACCGGGCCCCTGTCGCAGCGCCATCCGGCGCCGAGCGTTTCCTGTAGGCCCGTCATGCTGACCATGCCAACCCTCACTCTGAAGCAGGAACACCGTTCCGCCGAAAGGAACACGCCCAGCCGCCCGGCGGCACTGGGCAACCAGACGGCCGAACGCACGCTCGCCGTGCTCGACACCGTGGCCAGCGCCCCCGCGCGGCTGGGCGTGCGCGAGATCGCCCGCCGCCTGGGCCTGGCGCCCAGCGTCGTGCAGCGCCTGGTCAACAGTCTGGCGGCCGCCGGCTACCTGGAGCAATGCGCCGACTCGCTGCGATACCGCATCGGCTACCGCGCCTTCCTCGCAGGCAGCGCCTACCTCTGCGGCACCGAGTTGGGGCTGGTCGCCGCCCAGGAGCTGCAGGCGCTCACGAACACCGCGCACGTCAACACCTACCTGGGCGTGCTGCGCGAGCGCAGCGTGGTCTACCTGCTGTGCCTGCGCAGCAACAGCCCGCTGGTCATCAACAGCGTGCCCGGCGCGCGCGCGCCCGTGCATTCAACTGCCTTCGGCAAGGCGCTGATGGCCGGCCTGCCGCAGCACATCGTGCGCGAGATGCTTGGCGACGAGCCCTACGAGCCGCTCACGCGCGATACCCGGCTGACGCTGGAAGACTTCCTGGCCGACGTGCGCGCTGGCCAGCACCAGGGCTATTTCGTCTCCGACGGCGAAAACCTTCCCAACGTGCTGGCCGTCGGCGCGCCGGTGCGCGACGCCACCGGCGACACCGTGGCGGCCATCAGCGCCGCCACGCCGCGCAGCGAAACCAGCGAGGCGGGCTTTCGCACGCTGTGCCTGGCCGTGCGCGAAACCGCCGAACGCATCTCCCGCCGCCTGGGCGCGCCCGCGCTGCCAACGGCCCGACCGGCCTCCGATCACCGCCCGCTCTCATGACCCAGACCCCACCCATCCTCGTCAACACCGCGCGCATGCACGAACGCATGCAGCGCGACGGACTCGACGCGCTCGTCGCCACCTCGTCGGAGAACGTGACCTATTCCAGCGGCTACTGGGCGCTGTCGCAGTGGATCCGCCGCGGCCCGCAGGTGTACGTGCTGCTGCCCGCGCCCGGCCGTGGCGACGACTGCATCGTCACCAGCACCGGCCTGGCGGATCTCGTCGCCGACGGCGAGGTCTGGGTCGACGAAGTGCGCCGCTACGGCTTCTTCGCCACCGACCACGAGGCCGGCGTGCCGCTGGACGCGGCAAGCCAGCGCTTCAAGGACATCCTGGATGGCACCGACTGGAAGGACCCGGTCGCCGCGCTGGTCGCGGCGATCCGCGAGCGCGGACTGGAGAGGGGCCGCATCGGCATCGACGAGATGGGCACCACGCCCGTGTACTGGGATCGCATCCGCGAGGCCCTGCCCGACGCCACCATCGTGCCGGCCGCCGAAACGTTCCGCTGGATCCGCGCCATCAAGACGCCCGAAGAAGTGCGGCGCCTGCGCGAAGCCGCACAGATCACCGAGCGCTCCATCGCCGCCGCGCTGGCCATCGCCCGCCCGGGCGTGACCGAGCTGGACATGGCGCGCGAGTTCCATCACCGCACCATCACCGACGGCGCGCTGCCGGTGCTGGGCGTGATGGGCTTCGGCGAGCGCAGCGCCATGAGCAACGTGATGCCCACCACGCGCGAACTGAAAATGGGCGACGTGATCCGCTTCGACGCCGGCGGCCGTTACCAGCACTACCGCGCCGACATCGCGCGCAACGCCGTGATGGGCGAGCCCACGGCCAAGATGAAGACCTATCACGAGGCGATCCGCCGCGGCCTGTTCCGCGCGCAGGAGCTGATCAAGCCGGGCGTGAACACGTCCTACGTGTTCGAGCAGGTGATGGAGACGGTGCGCCGCGAGGGCATTGCGCACTACCGACGCAATCACGTGGGCCACGGCATCGGCATGGATGGCTACGACATCCCCGGCATCACGCCCGGCAGCCAGGAAGTGTTCGAAGCCGGCATGGTGATCTGCATCGAGACGCCCTACTACGAACTCGGCTTCGCCGGCCTGCAGGTGGAAGACACGCTGCACATCACGGCCGACGGCGTCGAATCGCTGATGAGCACAGGCACCGAGCTGGTGCTGCTCTGACCTTTCCATCCGGAGACATGCCGACCCCCGCCGCCCGGACACCCCGGCGGCACCGACCCCCAACCGCCCCGCAACCTTCAAGACGACTGGAGATCGACATGCAACGCATCACTTTCAAGACCGCCGCCGGCCTGCTCGCCGGCCTGATGGCGCTGGCCCTGGCCAGCGCCGCCCACGCCGACTACCCCGAAAAGCCGATCTCGCTGATCGTGCCCTGGGCGCCGGGTGGCGGCACCGACCAGACATCGCGCGTGCTCGCCAAGGCGGCCGAGGCCCGGCTCGGCCAGCCCGTGGTCGTGCTCAACAAGCCCGGCGCGGCCGGCTTCATCGGCATGACCGAGGTGTCCAGGTCCAGGCCCGACGGCTACACCATCGGCACCATGTCGACCTCGCACGTCATCGCCGTGCCGCAGGCCGGCCGCGAGCTGCCCTTCGACACCGCCCGGGACTTCACCTACATCATGAATTACGGTGACAACCTCATCGGCCTGGTGGTGCCCGCGGACAGCCCCTGGAAGACACTGGACGATCTCATCGCCGAAGGCAAGAAGCGCCGCGTGACCTACGGTACGGCGGGCGTCAATTCGCTGCAGCACGTGATGATGGAAGCGCTCAAGCAGGCCACGGGCGCCAACTTCGTGCACGTGCCGCAGCAGGGCTCTGCCGCATCGATGCCCGCGCTGCTGGGCAAGCATGTCGAGTTCCTGATGGAAGTCTCGGTCTGGGCGCCCTTCGTCGAAAGCCGGCAGGTGCGCCTGCTGGCCGTCAACACGCCGGTGCGCGCCAAGGCCTACCCCGACGTGCCCACGCTCAAGGAAAAGGGCTTCCCCTCGATGCGCTCCATGCAGGCCATCGTCGGCCCGGCCGGGCTGCCCGAGCCGGTGCGCGCCAGGCTCGAAGCGGCCTTCCGCCAGAGCCTCACCGATCCGGCCTTCGCCGAAGCCATCCGCCGCCTCTCGATGGAAGTGGTCGACCTCTCGGGCGCCGAGGTCACGCAGTTCGTGCGCACCGATGCCGCGCAGGCGCGCGACATGCTCGTGAAGATGAGCAAATGAAGCCCGCGCGCCCGCTGCCCCTGTATGTGAGCTGCGCCCTGCTCGGGCTGCTGGCCGCCGTGTTCGGCTGGGAGTCCGTGCGGCTGGGCCTGTGGCAGGACGGCATGCCCGGCCCCGGCCTGCTGCCCGGCATCGGCGCCGCGCTGCTGGCGTCGCTGCTGGCACTGCTGGTGTGGCGCGGCGCGCTGGTGCCCGACGAGGAATCGGGCTTCGCGCTGCGGCCATTCCTGGCCCTGGGTGTGCTGCTGCTCTACGCGGCGGCGCTGCCGCGCACCGGCTTCGTGCCGGCCACGCTGGTCATGGTCACCGTCTGGACCCACTTCTTCCACGAGCAGTCCTGGCTGCGCTCGGCCGTGCTGGCCGCGGTGCTGGTGGCCTGCTGCGTGCTGCTCTTCCACACGGCGCTCGAAGTGCCGATGCCTCTGATCGCGGGACAGCAATGATCGACTCGCTGCAACAACTGGCCCACGGCTTCACGCTGGCGGCCATGCCCTCCAACCTGCTGTACGCGTTCTTCGGCGCGGTGCTGGGCACGCTGGTGGGCGTGCTGCCGGGCCTGGGTCCGGTGACTACCATCGCCGTGCTGCTGCCGCTCACCTATCACGTGGGCACGCCGCTGGGCGCCATCATCATGCTGGCTTCCATCTATTACGGCGCGATGTACGGCGGCTCCACCACGTCGATACTGCTCAAGGTGCCGGGCGAGGCCGCCTCGGTCATCACCTGCATCGACGGCTACGAGATGGCCAAAAATGGCCGCGCCGGGCCGGCCCTGGCCATCGCGGCCATCGGCTCGTTCGTGGCCGGCACGGTGGCCGTGATGGCGCTCACCTTCGTCGGTCCGCTGTTCGCCTCGGTGGCACTGAGCTTCGGGCCGCCCGAGTACTTCGCGCTGGCCCTCTTCGGCCTGGCGCTGTGCGCCACGCTCTCGGGCGGTCCGCCGCTGCGCGGCGTGGTGATGGCCGCCGCCGGCCTGCTGCTGGGCCTGGTGGGCATGGACACCGTCTCCGGCGTCGAGCGCTTCACCTTCGGCAACTACGAATGGAACGACGGCATCGAGATGGTGCCGTTGCTGATGGGCCTGTTCGGCATCGGCGAGATCCTCTACACGCTGGAGCAGCGCGGCGTGATGTCCATGGTCACCGCGAAGATCGGCCGCCTGTTCCCCTCGCGCGAGGACTGGCGCGATTCGCGCGGCCCCATCGCACGCGGCACCGTGCTGGGTTTCCTGGTGGGCCTGATTCCGGGCGGCGGGGCCATCCTCGGATCGATGCTCAGCTACACGCTGGAGAAGAAGCTCTCGCGCCACCCCGAGTGCTTCGGCAAAGGCGCGATCGAAGGCGTGGCCGGGCCCGAGTCGGCCAACAACTCGGCCGCTTCGGCCTCGTTCATCCCGCTGCTCACGCTGGGCCTGCCGGGCAATGCCGTCACGGCCGTGCTGTTCGCCGGCCTGCTGATCCAGGGTGTGGAGCCCGGCCCCATGATGCTCGCCAAGAGCCCGGACGTGTTCTGGGGCGTGATCGCCTCGATGTACGTGGGCAACGTGATGCTGCTCGTCCTCAACCTGCCGCTGGTGGGCATGTGGGTGCAACTGCTGCGCGTGCCGTTCTGGATCCTCGGCCCGGCCGTGCTGATGGTGGCGATCTTCGGCACCTACAGCCTGCGCAACAGCTTCTCCGACGTCTATCTGCTGATGATCGCCGGCGGCGTGGGCTACCTGTTCCGCAAGGCCAGCCTGGACGCCGCGCCGCTGGTGATGGCGTTCATCCTGGCCAACATCCTGGACACCTCGCTGCGCCAGTCGCTGCTCATGGGCGACAGCGCGGCCATCCTCGTCACGCGGCCGATCGCCGGCGTGATCCTGGGGGCCGCGCTGGTGGTGATGGTGGTGCAGTTCCGCGGCTACGGCCGCAGGCTGCGCGCGCAACGCGCCGGCCTGCAGGCGCCGGATGCGCAGGGAGCCGGCTCGTGACGCTGGAGCTGTCGCTGTCCACCAACGGGCGCGAGGCCCCGCCGCTGGTGAATGCCAAGCTCGCCATCGGCGAGGCCGCCGGCGTGGCCTCGCTCTGGTGCGCCAATCACCTGTTCGAGCGCGACCCCGTGACGCTCGCCGCCCTGGCCCTGGCACGCACGGCCACGATGCGCGTGACGCTGATGGCCATGAATCCCTACACCGTGCATCCGGTGCAGGCGGCCATGGCCGCGGCCACGCTGGCGGAATGCTTTCCGGGCCGCGTGTCGCTGTGCCTGGGCGTGGGCGCGCCGGCCGACCTGCGCGCCGTCGGCATCGACACACCCCGGCCCGTTCGCGCCATGCGCGAGGCCCTCACGCTCGCGCGCGCGCTGCTGGCAGGCGAGACGGTTCGATTCGAAGGCGAGAACTGGCGGGCCGACGGCCGCCGGCTCGCCAGCGGCGCGCAACCCGTGCCGCTGGTGCTGGCGGCCTCGGGCCCGCAGATGCTGCAGCTGGCCGGCGAGCTGGCCGACGGCGTGCTCATCAGCGGCGGCACGTCCGTCGAGTTCGTGCGCTGGTCGCTCGAACAGGTGCAGGCCGGCGCCCGGGGCCGCACGGTGCGCGCCAGCGCCGTGGTGTATGCCGCGTGCCACCCCCAGGCCAGCCGCGCCCACGACGAGTTGCGCCGCACGCTGGCGGTGCTGCTGCGCGGCGCGCACCACGCGCACAACCTCCAGCTGGGCGGCAGCACGCTCGACCAGCCGATGCTGGACCGCGCCCTGCTCGATGGCGACGAGGCGCTGGTGGCGCGGCTGGTCACCGACGACATCGTGCAACGCCATGCCGCCAGCGGCACGCCCGCGCAGGTGGCCGAACGCCTGTCGGCCTATCGCGCCGCGGGCCTGCAGGAGATCGTGATCGCCGGACTGCGCGATCCCGCCCGCCTGCCCGACATCTTCCAGGCCATGCGCCTTCACAACGACAAGGAAACCGTGTCATGAAATTCAGTGTCTGCCTCTCCACCGGCTTCGAGGGCGTGATGTATCCCGTGGGCTTTTGCGGCCCGCAGGATTTCATCCGCCAGGCCGTGATGTGCGAGAAGCTCGGCTACGACTCCGTCTGGGGCAACGACCACATCACCACCCAGGACTACGTGCGCCAGCTCCATCCGGGCCAGACGCCCAACTTCTACGAACCGATGATGGTGCTGTCGGCCATCAGCGCCGCCACCACGCGCCTGAAGCTGGGCACCGCGCTGTGCGTGCTGCCCATGCGCGATCCCGTCTACCTGGCCAAGCAGGCCATCACGCTCGACCAGATGAGCGGCGGCCGCTTCGTGATGGCCGTGGGCCTGGGCGCCTACCGCGAGGAGTTCCTGGCCTGGGGCGGCAAGCGCGTGGCCGGTGCCGTACGCGGCGAGATGATGGACGAAGGGCTGGTCGCGCTGGAAAAGCTCTTCACCGAGAAGATCGCCAGCATGGACGGAAAGTACTACTCCTTCCACGACATCGAGATGGCGCCCAAGAGCATCGCCCAGCCTTTTCCGCTCTATGTCGGCGGCCACAACATGGAAGCCGTTCGCCGCGCCGTGCGCTATGGCCAGGGCTGGCTGCCGGCCTGGCGCCCGCTCAACGAGATGCAGGAGCGCATCGAGACCATCAAGCGCGAGGCCCAGGCTATCGGCCGCGATCCGTCCAGCATCGAGATCGCGCCACAGTTTTCGGTGACGCTGGGCCGCACCATGGAAGAGGCCGAGAAGCGCCACATGGACAGCGGCCTGGCCGCGCACCGCAAGTCGCTGGCGTACACCGGCCGCGACCTGAGCCAGCAGGTCATCGCCAACCTGGTCGGCTCGCCGGAGATCGTGCTCGAGAAGATCGACAGGCTGCGCGCCATCGGCGTGGACCATTGCTCGGCCCTCATGTTCCCCACCGACACCGTCAGCGAGATGGACGAGCAGATCCAGTGGTTCGCCGAAGAGGTCATGGCCCGGGTGCCAGGGTACGTGCGCCCGGCCTGACGCCGCGCACATATAAGCGCCGCTTCTCGTCCAAGTAGCGGCGCTGGTGGAGCCTGCGGGGGGATTACCCGACACTGATTCCGATCAGTCGAGCATCCCCCCCTGTCCATGGATCACAACGTCCCGCCCCTGGCCTTCCCGCCGCGCACGGCCGCCACGCCCCTCCCCCACTGAGGCCGCATGCAGATCGACCCCACCTACCTGCTGCAGCTGGCCCTCAACGGGCTGATGCTGGGCCTCATCTACGCGCTCATCGCCGTCGGCCTCTCGCTGATCTTCGGCGTGCTGGACATCATCAATTTCGCACATGGCGAGGTGCTGATGGTCGGCGCCTTCGTCATGAGCTTCGCGCTGGGCGCGTTCGATGGCCGCTACATTCCCGCCACCCTGGTCACGCTGGCCGCCAGCGCCGTGCTGGGCGTGCTGCTCTACGACGGCTTCATCGTGCGGCTGCGCGAGAAGGATTTCGAGAGCAGCATCCTCATCACCACCGGCATCTCGATGGTGCTGCTCTACGGCATGCAGTACCTGTTTTCCTCCACGCCACGCATGGTCACCACCGAGCTGGGCTACCAGGGCCTGCAGATCGGCAGCATCCGCATCACCTGGACGCGCGTGGCGGCGTGCGGCATCGCGCTGATCGCCTTCGTCTCGCTGTGGCTGGTGCTCTACCGCACACAACTGGGCCGCGCGATGCGCGCCGTGGCCATCAATCGCGAAGCCGCCCTCATGGTCGGCATCAAGCCGCGCACGGTGGCGCGCAATGCCGTCGTCATCGCCACCGTGCTGGCCGGCCTGGCCGGCGCGGCGCTCGCGCCGGTGCACCTGGTGCAGCCCATCATGGGCCAGTTCCTGATCTTCAAGGCCTTCGCACTGGTCGTGATCGGTGGCCTGGGCAGCGTGGGCGGCGCCATCGTCGCGGGGCTGCTGATCGGCATCGTCGAGAGCTGGGTCGGCGGCTTCTTCAACATCATCTGGCAGGAAACCGCCGGCTTCATCATCATGATCGTGATCCTGATGGTGCGACCGCACGGCCTGTTCGGCCAGCGCAACATGCGGGTGGGCTGACGCGATGAAAGAACTCGCATTCGCCCTCGCCGCCGCCGTGCTGCTGGCCGTGGCGCCGCTGGCCGCGTCGGACTATGTGATCGGCGCGGGCGTCACCGCGCTCACTTTCACCGTGGCCGCGGCCAGCCTCAACCTGGTGTACGGCTACGCGGGCCTGCTGTCGTTCGCGCAGCTCGCGTTCTGGGGCATCGGCGGCTACTGCACCGCGCTCATCGTGATGGATGCGGGCGGTTCGTTCTGGACAGGCCTGGCCGCGGCCGGCGCCCTGTGCACTGTGCTCGCGCTGGTGGTGGGCTGGGCCGCCTTGCGGCTACAGCGCCAGTCGTTCGTGATCGTCACGCTGTCGTTCTCGCTGCTGGCTTTCATGGTCTCGCGCGACTGGGTGGACCTCACGCGCGGCCCCATGGGCCTGCCCGGGCTGCCGGCGCCCGAGCTGTTCGGTCAGCCGCTGGCCGGCATCCGTTCGATCTACTGGCTGGCGCTGGCGTTCATGCTGTTCGCGCTGGGTGTGCTGTACGCGCTGGGCAGCTCGCGCATCGGCCGCACGCTGCGTGCCATCCGCCAGAACGAGCCGCTGGTGCTGGCGCACGGCATTCCGCCTTCGCCCTACAAGCTGCTGGCCTTCGCCGTGGCCGCCGCGCTCACCGGCATGGCCGGGGGCATCCAGGTGTTCTATCTGAAGATCGTCGATCCGACGATGTTCGACATGTACTACGCGCAGGCGTGGCTCATCATGGTCATCATCGGCGGCGCCGGCAGCTTCTGGGGCGTGGTGGTGGCGGGCATGCTGATGTCGGTGCTGCCCGAGGCACTGCGCTTCTCCAACGAGCTGCGCATGGTGATCTACGGCGCCATCCTGGTGGTGGCCGTGCTGGTGCTGCCGCAGGGTGTGGCCGGCTGGCTGCGCGACCGGCGCATCGCCCGCCTGCGGCAAAGCCTGTCGGAGGAAGCGTGATGGACAACGTGGTCGAACTCGTGTCCGCGCCTGCGCCCGTGGCCGAAGCTGCCGCCACCGTGCCCGACCTGCTGCAGGTCACGGGCCTGCGCAAGGCCTATCGCGGCGTGACGGCGGTGGCCGACGTCTCGTTCAACGTGCCCGAGCATTCCATCGTGGGCATCATCGGCCCCAACGGCTCGGGCAAGAGCACCACCATCGACTGCATCACCGGCTTCCAGCCGGCCGATGGCGGCCGCGTGCTGCTGGACGGCCGCGAGCTGATGGGCCTGGCCACCTGGAAGATCGCGCGCGCCGGCATGACGCGCACCTTCCAGACCGTGCGGGTGTACGA
>JAGOCV010000404.1 GCA_017998575.1 Burkholderiaceae bacterium | reverse complement strand
CCACATCGCCGCGCCCGGCATGGCGCTGGCCCCGGGCGACGCGGTGGACCAGGTGGCACGCCAGCGCCTGTCCACCGTCTACATGCCGGGCCACAAGATCACCATGCTGCCCGACGACGTGGTTCAGTCGTACACACTGCAGGAAGGGCGCGATTGCCCGGCCGTGTCGCTCTACGTCACGCTCGACGAAGCCACGCTGGACATCTCGGCCACCGAGACGAAGCTCGAGCGCGTGCCGATCGCCGCCAACCTGCGCCATGACCAGCTCGACGAGGTGGTGACCGAGGACTGGCTGGCCAGCGGCAACCCCGCCGACCGCCTGCCCGCCGGTGCGCCCGCCGGGCAGAGCATCGGCCAGCCCGAGCTGGCCTTCCTCTGGCGGCTGGCCCGCCACCTCAAGGCCGCGCGCGAAGTGGTGCGCGGCAAGCCCGAGAACTTCTCGCGACCCGACTACACCTTCCGCCTGGCCGGCCAGCGCGACGACGACGCCCTGGAGCCGCGTGGCACCGAGGACGTGGTGATCGGCGTGCGCCGGCGCGGCGCGCCGCTGGACCTGATCGTGGCCGAGGCCATGATTCTGGCCAACAGCACCTGGGGCAGCTGGCTGGGCGAGCTCGGCGTGCCTGCCATCTACCGCAGCCAGGCCAGCCTGGCGCCCGGCGTGAAGGTGCGCATGGGCACCAAGGCGCTGCCGCACGCGGGCATCGGCGTGAAGAGCTATGCCTGGAGCACCTCGCCGCTGCGCCGCTACACCGACCTGGTGAACCAGTGGCAGATCATCGCGGGCGCGCGCCACGGCCGCACCGCGGCTCTGGCGGCCCCCTTCAAGCCCAAGGATGCGGCGCTGTTCGCCATCATCTCGGCCTTCGATGCCGCCTACAGCGCCTACAACGCCAACCAGGGCGGCATGGAACGCTTCTGGACGCTGCGCTGGCTCGAACAGCAGGGCGTGGGCGAACTGGAGGCCACGGTCATCAAGGACAACCTCGTGCGCGCCGACACGCTGCCGCTGGTGCTGCCCGTGCTGGGCGCACAGGGCCTGCCGCGCGGGGCGCGCGTTCGCGTGAAGCTGGGCGCCATCGACCTGATCGCGCTGGACGTGACGGGCACCGTGACCGAGCGCCTGGACACAGACAGCGGCACCGACGCACTGGACGACTCCGCCAGCGACGACGAGGACACCGTGGCCGGCCCGATCGCCATCGCGGTCGATCTGGCCGATGCGCAAACCCCGGGCGAAGACGCCACGCCCGGCAGCGATAATCCGGCTCCGTGAACCTGCGGTCCTTCAGCACCCTCCAGATCGCGCTCGGCGTGTCGGTCGCGCTGCATGCGGTGCTGCTGACCGTGCGCTTCGTGGATCCGCAGGCGTTCAACCGCATCTTCCAGGACTCGCCTCTCGAGGTGATCCTGGTGAATGCCAAGGCCAACGAACGGGTGGACAAACCCCAGGCCATCGCGCAGTTCGCGCTGGCCGGCGGCGGCAATGTCGAAAAAGGCCGCGCCACCAGCCCCCTGCCCGCATCGGCCCTCACCGCCCGCGGCGATGCTTCCGAAGATTCCCAGCGCCGCATCGATTCCATGCAGGAGCAGCAGATGCTCATGCTGGCGCAGATCCGCCAGACGCTGGCGGCCATGCCGCCGCCCGATCCGCGCCGCCTGTCCAATTCGGCCGAGGCGCGCGCCAACGAGGAGCGCCGCCGCCAGCTGATGCAGTTGCTGGCCGAGATCGAGCGCCGCGTGAACGAGGAAAACGCGCGGCCCAAGCGGCGCTACATCAGCCCTTCCACAGCCGCTGGCGTGCACGCGCTCTACTACAGCCGCTTCAAGGAAAGGGTGGAGAACCTCGGCACCACCAATTTCCCCACGCTGGCCGGCAACAAGCTCTATGGTGAACTCACCATGCTCATCAGCCTGAACTCGATGGGCGAGGTCATCAGCACCGAGATCGTGCAGACCTCGGGCAACCGTGCGCTCGACCGCATCGCGCAGGCCATCGTGCGCGCGGGCGCACCCTACGGCCAGTTCAGCCCGGCGATGCTGCGCGAGTTCCAGATCATGGTGGTGTCGTCCCGCTTCCGCTTTACGCGCGACGAGGTGCTCGAGACCGTGACCACCACGGCCGGCGGCGCCCGCGCCGAGTCTCCCTGATATCGCCGCCACGGCGCGCTTTTCCTTCCTGTTTTCCGGATACCGATGGATCTCTATTGCGTCATGGGCCACCCGGTCGAGCACAGCCGCTCGCCCTGGTTGCATGCCCGATTCGCCGAACTCACGGGCCAGCAGCTGCGCTACGACAAGCGTCTGGTGCCGCTGGACGGCTTCCCTGGCGCCGTCCGGGCCTTCCGCGAGGCGGGGGGCCGTGGCTGCAACGTGACCGTGCCGTTCAAGTTCGATGCCGCGGCGCTGGCTGACGTGATGACCGAGCGCGCGCGCCTGGCCGGCGCGGTCAACGTGCTGAGCTTCCGCCCCGACGGCATCCATGCCGACAACAGCGATGGCGTGGGCCTGGTGCACGACATCCAGCACAACGCCGGCGTGCCGCTGGCGGGCCGCGACCTGCTGCTGATCGGCGCCGGCGGCGCGGCGGCCGGCGTGCTCGGTCCGCTGCTGGACGCGCGCCCGCGCAGCATCACCCTGGTCAACCGCACCCAGTCGCGCGCCACCGAACTGGCCGCCCGCCATGCGCCGGTGGCCGCGCGCTCGGGCGTCGATCTGCTGGTGCAGGACATCGAGGTCGTGCGGGGGAGCTTCGACGTGGTCGTCAATGCGAGCGCCAGCAGCCTGGCCGGCGGCCCGCCGCCGGTGCGCGACGCCGTCCTCAAGCCCGGCGCCCTGGCCTGCGACCTGATGTACGGCGAGGCCGCGCGCGGCTTCCTGCAATGGGCCGCCGAGCGTGGCGCGGTGCCGCGGGACGGTCTGGGCATGCTGGTCGAGCAGGCCGCGGAAGCTTTCCACACCTGGCGCGGGGTGCGTCCGCCCTCCGCACAAGTGCTCGCCGAAGTGCGCGCGCTGGTGGACAGCCACTGACACGGGCGGTGCGCGCGCCATGAAAGCCCTGCTGCGCT
>JAGOCV010000111.1 GCA_017998575.1 Burkholderiaceae bacterium | reverse complement strand
GGCGCAGTCGATTCGTCCGGTCCATGGGCCGTCCAGGTATGTTGAAAAGGTTATGGATCAGAGCAATTCCTCATTTTACGAGGCATGGCATCGGGTCAATACTCGAAGCCTTCAAGAACAGGAGACAAGACCATGATCCGCCGTAGCCTCGTGGCGGGCATCGCGCTTTGCGCCGTTGCCCTTGTGGCCCACGCCCAGGACCACTACCCGTCCAAGCCCATCAAGTTCGTCGTCGGCTATTCGCCCGGCGGCTCCAACGACATCCTGGCGCGCATCATCGCCAAGCGCGTGGGCGACAGCCTGGGCCAGCCGGTGGTGGTGGAGAACCGGCCCAGCACCGGTGCCATCGTGGGCGCGGTGGTGACCAAGCAGGCGCCGGCCGATGGCTACACGCTGATGATCGGCGCCAGCGGCCCGCTGGTGATCAACGCCGCCACCTACTCCAACCTGCCGTACTCGCCGCAGAAGGACTTCATCCCGATCTCCACCATTGCGACTTTCCCGCTGATCGTCTCGGTCAAGGCCGACTCGCCGTTCAAGTCCATGCCCGACCTGGTGAAGTTCACCAAGGAGAACCCGCAGCTGTCCAACTACGCCTCCAGCGCGTCCACCTTCCAGCTCGCCACCGAACTGCTGAAGGAGCGCACCGGCATTCAGTCGCAGCACGTGCCCTACAAGGGCAGCGGCGATTCGATGAAGTCGGTGGCCGGTGGCGAGACCACCTTCAGCATGCTCGACCCCGGCCCGGCGGCCGGCGCCATCAACGGCAAGCTGGTGCGCGGCCTGGCCGTGTCGTCCGATGCACGCAACCCGACCTTCCCCGACATCCCCACGCTCAAGGAGCAGGGCATCGACCTGAGCATCCAGTTCTGGATCGGCCTGTTCGCCCCCGCCGGCACGCCCGCGCCGATCGTCAAGCTGCTGGAGCGTGAAGTCGCCAAGGCGGTGCAGCACCCGGAGACGCTCAAGAGCATGGCCCAGCTGGGACTGACGCCGGCGTCCAGCACCTCGGAGGCCTTCACCCGCCAGATCGCGCAGGAGATCCCCGCCTGGACCGAGGTCGCCCGCAAGAACAACATCAAGGCGGACCAGTGAGCATGAGCGAGACGACGGTCTACCGCGCGCCGCGCCTCTTCATCGGCGGGCAATGGCGCGCCGGCAGCGCGGACACGCGCAGCGCGGTGATCAACCCGGCCACCGAAGCGGTGCTCGACGAGTTGAGCCACGCCTCGGCGCGCGATCTCGACGATGCGCTGGCCGCTGCCGAGCAGGGCTTTCACGTCTGGCGCGCCACGCCCGCAGCGGCCCGCCAGCGGGTGTTGACCCAGGGGGTGCAGAACCTGCGCGCGCAGCGCGAGGCCATCGCCCGCCTGCTCACCCTGGAGCAAGGCAAGCCCCTGCCGCAGGCGCGCATGGAAGTCGATGTGGCCGCCGACATGGTGCAGTGGTACGCCGGGCAGGCCACGCGGGTGTATGGCCGCATCCTGCCCGCACCGCAACCGGGGGCGGACTACGAGGTGCGCAAGGAGCCCGTGGGCCCCTGCCTGCTGATGTCGCCCTGGAACGTGCCAGTGATCCTGGCCGCGCGCAAGCTTGGCGGCGCGCTGGCCGCGGGTTGCTCCTGCATCCTCAAGCCGCCGGAGGAAACCCCGGCCTCGGTCGCGAAGATGGTCGAATGCTTCATCGAAGCCGGCGTGCCCGACGGCGTCGTCAACCTCGTCTTTGGCGTGCCGTCCTTCGTGTCCTCGCACCTGATCGCGTCGGACGTGATCCGCAAGGTGTCCTTCACCGGCTCGGTGGCGGTGGGCCAGCAGCTGGCCCGCCTGGCCGCGCCCGGCCTCAAGCGCCTCACGCTGGAGCTCGGCGGCCACTCGCCGGTGATCGTGTTCGACGACGCCGACGTGGAGGCCGCAGCACGCCAGTTGGCCGCGGCCAAGTTCCGCAACGCCGGCCAGCTGTGCCACGCGCCCACGCGCTTCTTCGTGCAGCAGGGCGCCTACGCCCGCTTCGTGGATGCCTTCGCCTCGGCGGCCTCGGCGCTGCGCGTGGGCGACGGCCTGGCCGAGGGCACCGACATGGGCCCGCTGGCCAACGGCCGGCGCCTGGGCGCGATCCGCGAGCTCGTGGCCCAGACCCGGGCCGAAGGCACCCTCGTCGCCGGCGGCGAACGCGTGGGTGAGCAAGGCTACTTCCACCAGCCCACCGTGTTCGCCGACGTCAGCCCCGACGCCCGGGCCATGCGCGAAGAGCCTTTCGGCCCGGTCGCGCTGATCCGCGCCTTTGACACGCCCGCGCAGGCCGTCGAGCTGGCCAACGCCACGCGCTACGGCCTGGGCTCCTACGTGTTCACCGACTCCGCGCGCCTGCAGCGGCAGATGATCGCCGACCTGGCGGTGGGCAGCGTGGCCATCAACAGCACCGTGGTGACCGTGGCCGAGGCGCCGTTCGGCGGCGTGCGCGACAGCGGCTATGGCTACGAGAGTGGCGAAGAAGGCCTCGACAGTTACCTCCACACCAAGTTCGTCAACCGCAGCTATTCCGCATGAGCCCCGATTCCCCGACCCCTTTCACCGTTCGCGACGGCGTGTACGACGTGCTGCGCCAGTTCGGTGTGGACACCATCTTCGGCAACCCGGGCTCGACGGAACTGCCCATGTTCCGCCACTTCCCCGGGGACATCCGCTACGTGCTGGGTCTGCAGGAGGCGGTGTGCGTCGGCATGGCCGACGGTTATGCGCAGGCCAACGGCAAGGTCGGCGTGGTCAACCTGCACTCCGCGGCCGGTGTCGGCCACGGCATGGGCAACCTCTACACCGCGTTCAAGAACCGCACGCCGCTGGTGGTCATCGCGGGCCAGCAGTCGCGTTCCATCCAGCCGCTGGACGCCTACCTCGCCTCCGAGCGCGCCACCGAGCTGCCGCAGCCGTACGTGAAGTGGAGCATCGAGCCCGCGCGCGCGCAGGACGTGCCGCAGGCCATCGCCACCGCCTGCCGCCGCGCCTTGCAGGCGCCTTGCGGGCCGGTGCTGGTCTCGGTGCCCTCGGACGACTGGGACCAGCCGGCCGAGCCGGTGCCGCCACGCGCGCTGAGCCTGCGCACGGCGCCCGATCCGCAGGCCATCGCGGCGCTGGCGCAGGCGCTCGCGGCCTGCGAGCGGCCGGTGTTCGTCACCGGGGCCGAGATCGACCGCTCGGGCGCCTGGGATGGCATCGTGGCGCTGGCCGAGCGCCATGGCGCCAAGGTGTTCAACGCGCCCATGTCGGCGCGCGCAGGCTTCCCGGAAGACCATGCGCTGTTCCACGGCTTCCTGCCGGCGGTGAAAGCGCAGATCGTGCAGAAGCTGGCCGGCCACGACCTGATCCTGGTGGTGGGCGCGCCGGTGTTCACCTACCACGTGGAAGGCGAGGGCGCGCACATCCCCGACGGTGCCACGCTGTGGCAGCTCACCGAAGACCCCGACGCCGCAGCGCGCACGCCGGTGGGCACCTCGGTGGTGGGCGACGTGGGCCTCGCGCTGCAGGCGCTGCAAGGCGCGCAGCCGCAGCGCCCGCGCGCCACGCCGCCGGCCTGGGTGCGCGAAGCGCGCGCCGAGCCCGGTGCGCCGATCCAGGTGGCCTACCTGCTGCAGACGATCGCGGAACTGCGCTCGCCCGACGACGTGATCGTGGAGGAGGCGCCCACCGCCCGCGTGGTGATGCACCAGCACCTGCCCATCCTGCGGCCGCGCAGCTTCTTCACCATGGCCAGCGGTGGCCTCGGCCACAGCATGCCGGCCGCCGCCGGCATCGCCCTGGCGTGGCGCAAGCGCCGCGTGATCGCGGTCATCGGCGACGGCTCCAGCATGTACTCGATCCAGACCCTGTGGACCGCCGCGCAACTGGGCCTGGACATCACCTTCGTGATCGTCAACAACCGCCGCTACGGTGCGATGAAGCGCTTCGGCGGCGTGCTCGGCTTCCCGGCCGGTGCCGTGCTGCCGGGCACCGACCTGCCGGGCCTCGACTTCGTCGCGCTGGCGCAAGGGCACGGCGTGCCCGGCGAGCGCGTGGAAGAGGCCGGCCGCTTGCACGCGGCGCTGAAATCAGCCCTCGCTTCGAAAGGACCCTCGCTCGTGGAAGTGCGGGTGGCCTGACCAACCAGAACCAGGAGACAAGACCATGACCCTCAACCTTCGCCGCCGCACCTTCGTGGGCGCCACCCTGGCCGCCGGGGCCGCACCCCTGGCCTTCGCCCAGACCGGCCCGTACCCCAACCGGCCGATCCGCATCTTCGTCGGCTACGCTGCCGGCGGCGCGGTGGACACGATGGCGCGCATCGTCTCGCAGCGCCTGGGCCCGCTGCTCGGTCAGTCCGTGGTGGTGGAGAACCGCGCCGGTTCGGCCGGGCTGTTGGCCGCCGACACCGTCGCCAAGGCGCCGGCCGATGGCTACACCCTGCTGCACGGCGAGAGCGCCCTGCTCATCGCGCCGCAGCTGCAGAACCAGAGTTCCTCGCTGGACCCGATCAAATCGCTCGTGCCGGTGGCGGGCCTGTTCCAGTCGCGCCTGCTGCTGGTGGCGAACAACGATGTGAAGGCCAGCAACCCGGCGGAATTCCTCGCGCTGGTCAAGGCCAACCCGGGCCGCTTCACCTACGGCACCTCGGGCATCGGCACGGTGCACCACCTGGGCGTGGAGCTGTTCAAGTCGCGCACCAAGACGCACCTGCTGCACATCCCGTACCGGGGCGCGTCGCAGCTCGTGACCGACGTCATCAACGGACAGCTGCAGTTCGGCGTGGTGAGCGCGGCGGCCGGTGTGCCGCAGGTGCGCAGCGGGCGCGTGAAAGCCATCGCCATGTTCAGCTCGACCCGCCTGGCCGGCGCGGAAGACATCGCCACCTTGTCCGACGTGGTGCCCGGTTTCCACGTCGCGCCGCGCCAGATGCTGCTGGCGCCGGCGGGCACGCCGCAGGCCATCATCGACCGCCTGAGCGCGGCCGTGGGCGAGCTGCTGGCCACGCCCGAGGCGGCCAGCGCCGCCGCCGCGCAGGGCGTGACCACCGCCTACATGGCGCCCGGCCCGCTGGCGGCGGACGTGAAGCGCGAGTACGCGGAGTGGGGCAAGGTCATCAAGGCCCAGGGCATCTCGGCCGAATGAGCGCACCGCGCCCTCGCATCGGCCTGATCGTGCCGCCGGCCCACGGGCGCGTGCCGCCCGATGCGCCCCTGCTGTACGGCGATCGCGTCGACTTCATCGCGCGCGGCCTGGGCATCGACGGTGTCTCGCCCCGGGGCTTCGCACCGGTGGTGGACCAGATCGTCGATCACGCCCGCGCCCTGCGCGCCGACGGCGCCCAGGCGATCTCGCTCATGGGCACCTCGCTCAGCTTCTACCAGGGGCCAGCCTTCACCGACCAGCTGCGCGACGCCATGCAGCAGGCCACCGGCGTGCCCTGCACCACCATGAGCCACGCCGTGGTCTCGGCCCTGCAGGCCCTGGGTGTGCAGCGCGTCGCGGTGGCCACCTCGTACATCGACGAACTCAACGAGCGCCTGGTGGCCTACCTCGGCGCCCTGGGCTTTCAGGTCACCGCCATCGAAGGCCTGGGCATCGAGCCCGTCGGCGGCGCGGCCGAAGTCTCCACCGAGCGCCTGATCGCGCTAAGCCGAAAGGTGCACGCCAGAGCGCCCGGTGCGCAAGCCCTCTTCATGTCCTGCGGCGGCCTGCTGACGCTGGACGCCATCGCCGCGCTGGAAGACCAGCTCGGCATTCCCGCCATCGGCAGTTCGCCCTGCGGCTTCCGGGACGTGGTGCGAACCGCAGGCCTGGACCCGCGCAGCAGCGCCGCCGGCGGCCGCCTCTTCCTACTCCCGCCATGAAAATCACCCGCATCACCGCCACCGCGCTCCACATTCCTTTCACGCTCGACGTGCCCGGCGGCGGCCAGCACAAGGAAGCGCTCGGCTGCTGCGTGGTCGAGGTCGAGACCGACGAAGGTTTCATCGGCCACGGCCTGACCGCGATCACGCAGGAGAAGGTGGCCGAGTCCATCGTCACCCACGTGCTCGCGCCGGCCCTCATCGGCACCGACCCCCTGGCGCACGAGGCGCGCTGGGAGCAGATGTACTGGCTCACCGCCTCGCGCGGCCAGACCGGCTATGCGCAGCACGCCATCGCGGCCATCGACGTGGCGCTGTGGGACATCAAGGGCAAGGCGCTGAAGCAGCCGATCTGGCGCCTGCTCGGCGCGGCGCGCAAGGAACTCGACATCTACGCCACCTTCGGCTTCGAGTTCCTCGACATCGACGGTCTGCGCAGCGCGGTCAAGTCCCTGTCTGCCGAGGGCATCGAGCACCTGAAGATGGTGGTGGGCTTTCGCGCGCTGCCGCGCCGCGAGAACCGAAGCCTCATGGCCGTGATCCAGGAAGACGCCCGGCGCGTGCGCGCCGTGCGCGAGGCCGCGGGCGACGAGGTCTCGCTCTACATGGATGCCAACTGCGGCCTCGACGCCTACCACGCCGAGCGCCTGATCCGCCTGACCGCCGACTGCAACCTCGGCTTCTTCGAAGAGCCGATCACCCAGAACGACGTGCTGGCCATGGCCGACCTGCGCGCGCGCACCGGCATGCCGCTGACCTGCGGCCAGAACGAAGGCCTGGCCTACCGCTTCCGCGACTGGCTGATGGCGCGCAGCGTGGACTTCGTGCAGCCCAACGTGGTCATCACCGGCGGCTTCACGCAGTGCGTGCGCATCGCCGCGCTGGCCAACGCCTTCAACGTCTCCATCACCAGCGGCGGCGCCTACCCGCTGCACAACATGCACCTGCAGGCCGGCGTGGGCAACGGCACCAAGGTCGAATGGCACCTGCCGGTGGTGGCCATGATGAAGCACCTCTACCAGGGCTTCCCCGAGCCGGTGGGTGGCCGCATCACCATGTCGGAAGCGCCCGGCCTGGGCTTCGACCTGATCCCCGGCGCCGTGCAGGCGCTGCGGGCCTGACGCCGTGATCCTCAACCTCGACGACTTCGAGGCCGCCGCGCGCTCGCGCCTGCCGCGCGCGCTCCACGGCTTCGCGGCCAACGGCTCGGAACGCGGCGCCTCGGTGCTGGCCAACGCGCGGTCCTTCGAGCGCTGGGCCTTCGTGCCGCGCACGCTGGTGGACGTGGCCACCGTGGACCCGACGACCACGCTGTTCGGCACCACACACGCCTCGCCCTTCGGCATCGCGCCCATGGGCGGTTGCGCGCTGTTCGCCCATCGCGCCGACCTCGCGCTCGCGCAGGGCGCGCATGCCAGCGGCATCCCCTTCGTGCTCAGCGCCGCCTCCAGCGTACCGCTGGAACAGGTGATGGAAGCCGCGCCGGGCAGCTGGTACCAGGGCTACATCCCCGGCGATGAAGCGCGCATCAACGCCTTGCTCGCGCGGCTGCGCAACGCCCGGGTGGGCGTGCTCGTCATCACGGTGGACGTGCCGATCGCCTCCAACCGCGACCGCGACCGCCGCCTGGGCTTCACCATCCCGCTCAAGCCGCGCCTCTCGCTCGCCGTGGACGGCGTGCTGCACCCGCGCTGGCTGTGCGGCACCTTCGCGCGCACGCTGCTGAGCGATGGCATGCCCCGCCTGCCCAACTTCGGCGGCGAGCCCACGGGCCGGCCCATCATCGCCACCCCCACGGCCGCCGCCCGCTCTGACCGCGACCGCCTCACCTGGGCCCACGTCGCCTTCATCCGCCGCCAGTGGAGCGGGGCGCTGCTCATCAAGGGCGTGCTCAGCGCCGACGACGCGCGCCTGGCCCGCGAGGCCGGGGCGGACGGCCTCATCGTCTCCAACCACGGCGGCCGCCAGCTCGACGGCGCGGCCGCGCCGCTGGACGTGCTGCCCGAGGTGCTGGACGCCGCGGATGGGCTGCCGGTTTGCCTGGACGGCGGCATCCGCCGCGGCACCGATGCGCTCAAAGCCCTGGCGCTCGGCGCGCGCCTGGTGTTCCTGGGCCGGCCCATGCTGTACGCCGCGTCGGTCGGCGGGCAGGCCGGCGTGGAGCAGGCGATCGGCATTCTTCAGAGCGAGATCAGGACCAGCCTGGCCCTGCTGGGCTGCCGGCGCATCGACGAATTGCGGCCTTCCCACCTGCGCGCCGCATGAGCACGACCACCCACCAAGCCCAGGTCCTGATCGTCGGCGGCGGCCCGGTCGGCCTCACCCTCGCCATCGACCTCGCGCAGCGCGGCATCGACGTGCTGCTGGTCGAACAGCGCCCGCGTGGCGAACGGCCCGAGGCCAAGTGCAACCACGTCTCGGCGCGCTCGATGGAAATCTTCCGCCGCCTTGGCGTGGCCCAAGCCTTGCGCGACACCGGCCTGCCAGCGGACCACCCGGCCGACGTGGCCTACCGCACCACCTTCACCGGCGACGAACTCTCGCGCATCTCCATTCCCTCGCGCCGCGACCGCTACACCGCCACGCAAGGCCCCGACACCGGCTGGCCCACGCCCGAGCCGCCGCACCGCATCAACCAGATCTACCTGGAGCCCGTGCTGTTCGAGCACGCGGCCGCCACGCCCGGCGTGCGCATCCTCTCGCGCACCCGCGTCGACGACCTCGCGCAGGACGGCACCGGCGTGAGCGCCCAGGCCACCGACCTCGACAGCGGCGCGACCGTTCGGCTGCGCGCCGACTACCTCATCGGCTGCGACGGCGGCCGCTCCGGTGTGCGCAAGAAAATCGGCGCCACGCTGCACGGCGTGGAGGTGGTGCAGCGGGTGCAGTCCACCTTCCTGCGCGCGCCCGACCTGCTGCGGCGCGCCCAACACCCGCCGGCCTGGGCCACCTTCTCGTACAACCCGCGCCGCAGCGGCAACGTGTACGCCATCGACGGCATCGAGACCTTCGTGCTGCACAACTACCTGCGCCCGGGCGAGACCGACTTCGAGTCGGTGGACCGCGACGCCTCGATCCGCACCATCCTCGGCGTGGGCGCGGACTTCCGCTACGACGTCATCTCGAAGGAAGACTGGATCGGCCGCCGCCTCGTGGCCGACAAGCTGCGCGAGCGGCGCGTCTTCATCTGCGGCGACGCCGCGCACCTCTGGGTGCCCATGGCCGGCTACGGCATGAACGCCGGCATCGCCGACGCCATGAACCTCTCGTGGCTGCTGGCCGGGCACCTGAACGGATGGGCGGGGCCGCGCGCGTTGGACGCCTACGAAGCCGAGCGCCTGCCCATCACCGAGCAGGTGTCGCGCTTCGCGATGAACCATGCCATCGCGCTGCAGAAAGAGCGCGAGAGCGTGCCCGCCGACCTGGAGGTCGAAGGCCCGGTTGGTGAGGCCCTGCGCGCCGCCGCCGGCAAGACCCTGTACGACCTCAACGTGAAGCAGTACTGCTGCGCGGGCTTGAACTTCGGCTACTTCTACGACGCCTCGCCTCTGATCGTGCCCGATGGCGAAAGCCCGCCCGGCTACACCATGGACAGCTTCACACCGTCCACCGTGCCGGGCTGCCGCACGCCGCACGTGTGGCTGGCCGACGGACGCTCGCTCTACGATGCGATGGGCGACGGTTTCGCCTTGCTGCGCACGGACCCCCAGGCCGACGCAGGCCCCTTGCTCGACGCCGCGAACCAGCGCGGCCTGCCGCTGCGCGTGGTGGACCTGAGCTCAGGCTTGTATCGGCAGCGCTGGGTGCTGTCGCGGCCGGACCAGCACGTGGCCTGGCGCGGCGATGAACTGCCGGCCGATCCCTTGGCCTTGATCGATCGGGTGCGTGGCGCTTAGGGGTGTGGATATACTGCTTAGGGCTTAATTTTGGTGGAGTTGGCATGGCTTTGGGCCGCTCACCATTCTTGGGGGAGGCCGTTCGGCGAGCTGCGTCGCCTTGTTTCATGTTTTGCCGCCCCTCAAATCGAACACCATGGAGGGGCTTGTGAAGCTGCGACGTGTCATCAATGGCCAGAAAACCATCAAAGACGTTGGATCGTGGAAAACAGGTGAAAGGATGCCCCGGACCGCATTCCCGGTGCGTGGGGCCGGCTTCAAGGTGCCGGGTAAGTACACATGGCGTCTTGTTCGATTTTCATGCGAAGGCGAGTCGTTTCGACTGCTGATGGCCTATCGGTTGGACTTGCAACGGGCGATGTTTTACTTGGGCAAGGAAGTCAGGTCCGAGATGCTTGTACTCTGCCGATATGAGTACCATGCCGGCGAGCCAGGCTGGCATATGCACTGCATTTGTGATGACGAGGGCAAGGCATGCGGGCGCTTGGTCTGCGACGATAAACGCCTCCCTCATTGGAGTTCGTTTCACCGGGAGCTGGCGCTTGGCATTACACGCGCGGAGGACGCATACCGCCGAGCGGATCGAGTGTTTCGACTGTCCAAAACCCCGCCCTATGAATTGGAGGGTCAACCATGGCAAGCATGATCAAGGAAGAACTGTGCCAGGCGTTCTGCGGCATGCTGTCGGTTCACGAGATACCGGCGGGCTATGCCGTGGGCACCGGGCATGAGGGAATGAATGGCGATCACATAGGCTTCTACGTGATTGGACCAGATGTCGCTGGTCGGTACTTCGTTCAGGACGACGGTCTCACGATGGCGACGCTTGAAGCCTCGGGGGTGGATCTCACCAACAAGTCGCGCAGCGCCATGCTTTCAGAGTTGCGATCGCAATATGCCGTCCTTTTCGATCAGGAGTCCGGCGAATTGAAGACCGACAGCGTTGATGAACAAGACGTTGGCCGTGTCGCGATGCGCTTCATGGCCTTCATGTTGCGAGTGCAGGACTTGTTGCTGACGACGCAAGAACGCACGCTCAGCACGTTTCGAGAGGACGCATCGAACCTGATTCGGCAGATGGCTGGCGATCGGGCACAGATCGTGGAGGACTACGTGGTCAGCCCTCTTATCCCGGACGTCTCGGCAGAACTCGCGATCCTTGCGCCCAATCGACCGCCTGTGGCCGTCTTCTTCGGCATCGACGATTCGCATGTGATGGAAGCGCTGCTCTTGCAGTCCTACGCCGAGAACAAGCAGGTCGATTGCAAGGTGGTCGCGCTTCTGGAGACTGAGGGCGCCGTCAAAGGTAAGACACGCCAGCGCGCCAACAACCACCTCACTGCCGTTCCCAATTTCCGGGGGGACGAAGCGGCGGCCTGCAAGCGCATCGTGCGAGAGGCGCTGGGCTTGGACCCAACGGTTCATTGACATACTGGGGCGCCCTCGATGCCCTGGATATACTGCTTCCTTCGTACATTTGTGCGAGCAGGATTGGCGTCCTGAAAATGAATGATCGACTTGAGAGCTGCAATGCATCCGCACTCCGGCTTTCATCTCGTCTGTGCTTTCCTTTTTTGGTGGCCCAGGCGGGGAGACGCGAGTCTCGCCGGTCTTGATCATTCATCCCGGTACGCCAACCTGCCTGGGCCACCGCCACCTCACAAGGGTGGCGGTGACATCAACAGCA
>JAGOCV010000403.1 GCA_017998575.1 Burkholderiaceae bacterium | reverse complement strand
CCACCCGGGTGTGCTCGAGGCCCAGCCCATCGGTGTTGCCGACCAGGCCGACAGCCACCAGCACGCGCTCGGCCTGCAGCGCCTCCTGGCCACCAGCGGTCTGCAGGGTGAGCTGCACACCATCTGGACCGACCTGGGCCGCTTCCATGCGCGCCCCGATGCGCAGGCGGATGCCGTCGCGCTCGAAGGCCCTGGCCACGAAGGCCGACACCTCGGCATCGCCCGTGGGCAGCACGCGCGCCTGGGCCTCGACCACCGTCACCTGCGTGCCCAGCGTGGCATAGAAGCTGGCGAATTCCATGCCGATGGCACCGGCGCCCACGACCAGCAGCGACGCCGGCTGCGCCAGGGCCGCCAGCGCATCGCGGTAGCTCCACACGCGGTCGCCGTCGAAGGGCAGCGCCGGCAGCGCCCGGGCGCGCGCACCGGTGGCCACGATGGTGTGGCGCGCGCGCAGGGCCTGTGTCGATCCGTCGGCGGCGCGCACCTGCACCGAGCGGTCAGGCGCGAAGGCGGCGTGGCCATCGAACACGGTCACGCCGGCCTTGCGCAGCAGTTGCGTGACACCCCGGTTGAGGCGCTGCGCCACGTCCCGCGAACGCGCCATGACGCGCGGGAAGTCGATGGTCGGCTCGGCCACGCCCAGCCCCAGGTCGCCGGCATGGCGGATGCGCCGCAGCGTGTCGGCCGTGTGCAGCAGGGACTTGGTGGGGATGCAGCCCCAGTTGAGGCAGATGCCGCCCAGGTGTTCGCGCTCCACCAGGGCGGTGCGCAGCTTGAGCTGGGCCGCCCGCAGCGCGGCCACGTAGCCGCCGGGCCCACCGCCGATGAGGAGGACGTCGAAGTCGGTGTTCGCCATCACGCCACCAGCAGGGCCAGGGGCCGTTCGAGCGCGCCCACGATGCGCTTGAGGAACTGCAGCGCGGTGACGCCGTCGAGCACGCGGTGGTCGGCCGAGAGCACCAGGCCGATCTCGCGCCGCAGGACGGGCTGTCCCTGTTCATCGGGACGGAACACCCCCCGCACGCTGCCCACACCCAGGATCATGGCCTGGCCCGGGTTGATGATGGAGCTCATGTAGGTGACGTCGTGCATGCCGGCGTTGGACACCGTGATGGCGCCGCCCGCCATCTCCGCCGCGCCCAGGCGCCCGGCCTGGGCCCGCGCCGCCGCCTCGGCGGCCTCGCTCGCCACTTGCGCCAGCGGCCGGCGGCCCAGGTCGCGCAGCACCGGCACCATCAGCCCGCGCTCGGTGTGAACGGCCATGCCGACGTCGGCGGCGGGCAGGCTGAGGATGCCGTCGGCGGTCCAGACCCGGTTGACCTCGGGCATCTGCGCCAGCGCGCGGCCCACCGCCGCGACGATGAAGTGGTTCAGCGTGAAGCGCACCTCCGACTGCGCGGCGTTGAGTTCGGCGCGCAGCGCCTGCAGCGCCGAGACCTCGGCCTCGACCGAGAGGTAGAAGTGCGGGATCTCCTGCTTCGCGGCCACCAGGCGGCGCGCGATGGTCTGCTCGGTGGTGGTGGGCGCGCGCAGCGCCCCCGATGCCGGCGCAGGGGCGGGGGCGGCTGGAGCCGGCACGGCGGACGGCACGGCGGCTTGGGGCAGGTCGCGCGCCCGGATGCGGCCGCGCGGTCCTGAACCCGTCACCACCTGAAGGTCAACGCCACGCGCCTGCGCCAGCCGGCGCGCCAGGGGCGTGGCCAGCAGGCGCCCGCCCTGCACGGGCGCCGCCACCGGGTGCGCGGGTGCGGCCACGGGCGCGGGTGCGGCGGCGCCCACACCCGCCGCACCGTCGTCCCAATAGCCGATCACGGTGCCCACCGCCAGGGTGGCCCCGAGCTCGGCAGTGATCGCCAGCAGGGTGCCGTCCGCCTCGGCGGGAATCTCGGTGGCGGCTTTCTCGGACTCGATGACGAAGAGGCTCTGGTCGGCGCGGAACGCGTCGCCCGGTTTCACCATCCACTCGACCAGCGTGCCTTCGGCCATGGTCAGGCCGAGCTTGGGCACCAGCAGTTCACGTCGCATGGCTTCAGCGTCCGGTGAATTGGGGAGCGCGCTTGTCCAGGAAAGCGCGGCAGCCCTCGTGCGCGTCGGCGCTGTCGAGCACGAGGCCGATCATGGCCTGCTCATGGGCCAGTGCGGTCGGCAACGGCATCTCCAGGCCGTCGCGCAGGCTGCGCTTGAGCAGCTTGAGCGTCAGCGGCGATTTCTCGGCGATCTTCGCGGCCACGGCCAGCGCTTCGTCGAGCAGGCGCTCGCGCGGCACCGTGCGGTTGCACAGGCCCAGCGACACCGCCTCGTCGGCCGTGATCTGCTCGCCGCAGAACATCATCTCCTTGGCGCGGCACAACGGAATCTGGCGGATCAGGCGCTGCGAGCCCCCGGCCCCCGGGAACAGCCCCAGCGTGATCTCGGGCAGGCCCAGCCGCGCTTCCTGTGCCACCAGGCGGATGTCCAGCGCCAGCAGCAGCTCGGTGCCGCCCCCCAGGGCCCAGCCGTTGATGGCGCCGATGGTGGGCTTGTCGCTCACCTCGAAGCGGCGGAACACGCGGTGGATCACCTCGGCGAACTCCTGGTAGTGCGCCAGGCCCTGGCGGCTGTCCAGGTCGGCGATGTCGCCGCCGGCCACGAAGGCGCGATCGCCCGCGCCGGTGAGCACGATGGCGCGCACGGCCGCGTCCTGCTCCAGCTCGGTCAGCGCCGACTCCAGGGCCAGCAGCGTCTCCACGTTGAGGGCGTTGAGGGTCTTGGGGCGGTTGATGGTCAGCAGGCCGACGGCACCGCGGCGTTCGCACACCACCAGGGCTTGGGATTCGGTCATGGGAACGGTCTCCAGGGTCAGTTGAGGGTCTTGCGCGCGGCCGCCAGCACGGCGTCCACGCTGACGGCGTAGCCCTTCTCCAGCGAGCTGGCGAACGGCACGGGCATGAAAGGCGCGCCCACGCGCAGCACCGGCGCGTCGAGGTCGTCGAAGCCTTCGTCGGACAGGGTGGCGGCGATCTCCGCGCCGACCCCGAAGGCCGTGACGGCCTTGTGCACGACCACGGCGCGGTGCGTGCGGGCCAGCGAGGCCAGCAC
>JAGOCV010000402.1 GCA_017998575.1 Burkholderiaceae bacterium | reverse complement strand
TCTCTACACCATCGTCGAGCACGACGGCGTGATCTTCGCCTGCGCGGCGCTCTATCCCTTTCCCGAAGCCCGGACCGCCGAAATGGCCGCCCTCACCGTTTCGCCGCAGAGCCAGGGCCAGGGCGACGGCGAGAAGATCCTCAAGCGCATCGAGCAGCGCGCGCGCGACATGGGGCTGGACAGCCTCTTCGTGCTGACCACGCGCACCATGCACTGGTTCATCAAGCGCGGCTTCGTGCAGGTCGACCCCGACTGGCTGCCCGAGGCGCGCAAGCGCAAGTACAACTGGGACCGCAAGAGCCAGGTGCTGGTCAAGCGGCTGTCGTGAGAGGCGGCGCCGCACGCATCCCGCGATGAAGACCTTCGCGCTCTACGCCGTCACCGCGCTGGCCGAGATTCTCGGCTGCTACTTCGTGTGGCTCTGGCTGGTGCGTGATAAGCCGCTGTGGCTGCTGGTGCCCGCAGCGGCCTGCCTCGCGGCCTTCGCGTGGTTGCTCACGCTGCATGACGCCGCCGCCGGCCGCGTCTATGCGGCCTACGGCGGCGTCTACATCGGCATGGCGCTGGCCTGGCTGTGGGCCGTGGACGGCGTGCGCCCCACGGGCTGGGACGTGGCCGGGGTCGCGGTGAGTCTGGCGGGCATGGCGCTGATCGCGTTCCAGCCGCGCTGAAAGCCGACCCCTACCAGCCAGCCTCTACCAGCCGGCCGCCTGGCCGTCGCGGCGCGGGTCGCTGGCCGCCAGGTAGCCGCCCGTTGCGTCGTCGTCCATCTTCCAGATGAACTGGCCGGCGCCGAAGTCCTGGTACGGATCGTCGATGGTGGTGATGCGGTGGCCCAGCTGCTGCAGGGCCGACACGGTGGCCGGATTCATCGCCGCTTCCACGTTGATGTCGAGCCCCTGGTTGAAGCGCCAGCGCGGCGCATCGCACGCGGCCTGCGGGTTCTGCCCGTGGTCGAGCATGCGCACCAGGGTCTGCATGTGGCCCTGCGGTTGCATGTTGCCGCCCATGACGCCGAAGCTCATCACGGGGCGGCCGTCCTTCGTGAGGAAGGCCGGGATGATGGTGTGGAAGGGGCGCGCGCCGGGCCGCACGCAGTTGGGGCTGGCCGCATCCAGGCTGAAGCCGTGGCCGCGGTTCTGCAGGCTGATACCGAACGATGGCTCCACGCATCCCGAGCCGAAGCCCATGAAGTTGCTCTGGATGAAGCTGACCATCATGCCGCTGGCATCGGCCGCCGTGAGGTACACCGTGCCGCCACGCACGAGGTTGCCCGCGCCGAAAACCTGCGCGCGTCGGGTGTCGATGAGCTTCGCCCGAGCCGCGAGGTAGTCGTGGTCGAGCAGTTGCCGGGCATCGATATGCATGAACGCCGGATCGGCCACATGGCGATAGACGTCGGCGAACGCGAGTTTCATGGCCTCGATCTGGAGGTGCTGGTGTTCGGCCGAGTCGACGGCCATCGACGCCAGGTCGAAGTGCTCCAGCATGCCCAGCGCCATCTGCGCGGCGATGCCTTGCCCGTTGGGCGGGATCTCGTGCAGCGTATGGCCGCGATAGCCATGCGCCAGCGGCTCGACCCATTCGGCGCGGTAGGCCGCCAGATCGGCTTCGGTGATGGCGCCGCCGTGCTCGCGCGAGAACGCGGCCAGTGCCTGGGCGATCTCGCCACGGTAGAGAGCCTCGCCGCCACTGGCGGCGATGGCACGCAGCGCGCGCGCCGCGCCCGGAAAGACGAAACGTTCCCCCACTTCGGGCGCACGGCCGCGCGGCATGAAGGCCGTGGCGAAGCCCGGTTGCGACGCCAATTCGGCGGCGCCGGCACGCCATTTCTGCTGCACCACGGCGGGCACGCGGTAGCCGCGCTCGGCCAGCTCGATCGCCGGCTGCATCAGTTCGGCGAACGCAAGGCGGCCGAAGCGGCCATGCAGGGCTTGCCAGGCCGCCACGGCGCCGGGCACCGTGACGGCATCGATGCCGCGCTTGGGCGGCGTCGATGCACCGTCGCCATGGCGGCGGCGGAAGTACTCTGGCGTCCACGCCTGCGGCGCGGGCCCCGAGGCATTGAGGCCGTGAAGCGCCTGCCCGTCCCAGAGGATGCAGAAGGCGTCACTGCCCAGGCCATTGCTCACCGGCTCAGCGATGGTGAGCGCCGCTGCCGCAGCGATGGCGGCGTCCACCGCATTGCCGCCCTGCTGCAGCATGCGCACGCCCGCCTGCGCCGCGATCGGGTGCGAGGTGGCGACGACGTTGTCGAAGAAGCCCGGCAGGCGCGTGCTCGGGTACGCGGCGGTGTAGTCGAACCGAACACTCATGCGGGCAGCTCCGACTCGGGTCCACCGACGACGCGGCCGTCCTTGATCACCAGGCGGTGGTTGCGGCGATCGGCCACGCGCTCGATGTCCGCGAGCGGGTCGCCGCTGACGATGAGCAGGTCGGCCACGTGGCCCGCCTTCAATGCGCCGCGGTCGGGCAGGCGCAGAAGATCGGCCGCCACCGACGTCGCGCCGGCCAGGGCATCGCGCGGTGACATGCCGCAGGCAACCATGTAGCGCAGCTCCTGCGCGTTCTCGCCGTGCGGGTTGCACAGCGTGCCGGTGTCGGCGCCCATGGCGATGCGCCCGCCCGCGCGGTAGTACATGCTGACGGACTCGCGGTGCCGCTGGGCCACGCGCTGCGCCTTGGCCAGCGACACGGGCGAGACGGCGTCGGGATTGAGCAGCACGTGCTCGATGGCCGCGAGCGTGGGCACCAGGAAGATGCCGCGCTCGAGCATCAGGCGCACTGTCTCGTCGGTCATGAACATGCCGTGTTCGATGGAGGTGACGCCTGCGCGCGCCGCATTCAGGATGCCCTGCGTGCCGATGGCGTGCGCGGCCGTCGGCTTGCGGAAGCGCCGCGCCTCGTTCACGCCGGCGGCCAGCTCTTCCTCGGTGTACTGCGCATCTTCGATGTCGGTGCCCGGGTGCAGCACGGCGCCGGTGGCCATGAGCTTGATGCAGTCGCAGCCCATGTAGATCTGCTCGCGCACGGCCTTGACCACCTCGTCGGGCCCGTCGGCGACGCGCGCGATCTTCCATTT
>JAGOCV010000401.1 GCA_017998575.1 Burkholderiaceae bacterium | reverse complement strand
GCACGAGCCAGCACCGCCTTCATCGTGTCGACCGGCGAGACCTTCCCTTTAGCGTAGAGCTTGGCGAGCCTGGCCGCGCTTACTTGTGTGAGATCCGTGGTCATGCGGTTTCCCCAATCGTTCCCGGCGTCGTTCCCGGCGTCGTTCCTGGCGTCGTCCTCGCCGTGGCCGTGGCGGTGGCGCGATAGCGGCGGGCGAGCTGCTCCGCCTGATACTCGGCCGCCAGCGCCTGTTCGGTGCGGCCCACGCGCTTGTACAGCTCGGCGAGCGCCCGCTTGGTCGCGGCGACCGTCGGCCGTTCGCGCTCGTCGGCCTGCAGGAGGGCGAGCGCGGCGTCGTTCCAGCCCGACCGCGTCAGTGCGTCGAGATGGATGGCGCCGAACAACGCACGCTGGGCGATCGAGCCGCCGAGGGTGCGCAGATGCGGCATCGCCTGACCCAGCAGTCGCGCCGCCTCGGCGGAATCACCCTTGGCGTGGGCGGCGAGGCCGTGCGCCAGCGGCACGGTGCAGCCGGCCCAGGTCTCGCGCTCGAACGGCTTTGCACGCTCGGCGCGATCCTCGAGGCTCGCCAGCATCTCGGTGACGGCGCTGGCCTCGCCGGCGCGCGCCAGCCCGTAGAGATAGTGGACGTCATGGAAGGCGGAGTAGTGCTCGTGCAGCCGCGGCTTCAGATAGGTCGCGAGTTCGGCCCAACGGCTGCCGACATCGACGCCGCGCAGCTCGAGGCGGGCCAGCAGCGAGACGGCGTTGGCCTGGTCCTCGCAGAACTCCTTCCACACACCCCAGACGCGCCGGTCGTAAAGCGCCAGCGCTTCGTCGGTGCGGTCCAAGTCGATCAGGAACAGCGCGAGGTGCCACCAGTTGTGGGTGTACATGAAGGAGTTGCAGCCTTCCCACGTGTCGGCCACCGACTCGAGGAAGGCGACGCCCTCCAGCATGCGGCCGCGCGCCTCCAGGCAGTGGGCGATGGCGTGATGGGCCCACGGATCGCGGCGATCGATCGCGACAGCGCGGCGCGCCAGCGCCTCGGCTTCGTCGAGGCGATTGCACTCCTCCAGGCCGAAGGCGTGCATGGCGAGCACGAAGCGGTCGTCGTTGGCCGCGGCGATCTCGGCGCCGATGCGCAGCAGCGCCTCGGCGTCACCGCGATTGAAGGCGTGGATCTGGGCGAGCTTGGCGGCCAGCAGATCGCGCGGCCATTGCGCCACGATGCCCTCGAAAGCCTGGGCGCTGCGGTCGAGATCGCCTGCAATCCAGCTTTCGATACCGATGAGCCAAGCCTGCTCGCGCGGCGTGGCGCCGGCGGCCATCGCCTTGGCGCGCGCGCAATAGCGTGCCGCGGCGGCGTGACTTTCCTGGGAATACATGGTGAGCATGAGCCCGGCTGCGACCAGCGGCAGCATCGGGCACTTCTCTTCCTTGTCGGCGGCTTCGATGAACGGCGCGAAGCGGTTGCCGAAGGCCAGCCATTCCTGCCTGACGAAATCGAGCGCCGCGACCGCGCCCTCGCCGGCATCGCTCAACTCCAACCCCTGACCGTCGCGCACCACGTCTCGCTCCCGCTGTCCTCGTTACCGGCGACCTTCGCACGCCGTGTGGCCTTGGGCAAAACGACAAGATTCAAGCGCGAGACCAAGCGGGGCTATCGCATTCGCACATTGTTGGGACGTCCTCTCCGCCCATGGAGCGGCTTGGCACAAGCCGCGGAGTGGGGGGAGGAGGGGGCCCCATGCGCAGCATGGGGTAGGTGAGGTGGGTCAGAAGCCTCTCAACGCGCACGCCATCTCCGAGATCCACACCCCCTCACCTAACCTCTCCCCCGCTGGGGGAGAGGAACATGAAGCGCGGCAGCAATGACGCCGTGTTTTTGGCGCACGCTTCTTATTGTCGGAACTACGACTTCGGCGAGCCGCCCAGGAAGCAGAAGATCACGCCGCTCTTGCCGGCGCAGATGTGGCTGTTGCCGTCGGGTGAGAGCTGCTGCAGGACCACGCGCGGCGGCACCGGCACCCAGCGGCCGTTGAGCAGCGCGTACCACATGCCGTCGTCCTTCTGGTAGGCGCGGGTCGGCCGGCAATCACCCTCGACGCCGTTGATCGTGCCGTTGCAGCACGAGGCATTCGAGCCGGGCTGCTTCAGCTTTTCGTACCAGTCGTGATTTTCTGCGTGACCTTGTCCGTAGTGACCCGAGGAATGATCCTGCGCACGGACCGGCGCAGTCGCGCCAGCCAGTGTCATGACCGCAAGGACAGAGGCCAGAGACAGAACAGACGCCAAGAGGGTCATGGCTCCGCTCCCCAGTTGTCGGTCGGCGGGGCAACGGAAACGCTTCCTGCAGGTTGCGGAAGCCGTCGCTCAGCCGAGTCCGCTCACCGGAGTGTACATCATCCTCAGGCCCTGGACGATAGTCACGAAGTCGGGATCATCGGCCGACAGCATGCCGTGGCGCACGAAGAAGTCGATCAGCACGAGATTGCAGTTGTACTTGAACTCTTCGCTGTCGCGCACGGTCTCGAACACGCGTTGCGCCGGCCACAGTTCGAATGAATGGACCTCGCCATCGTTCGCACGTGGTGTGAAATCCTGAGGCAGCTCGAGATCGAAGCAGCTCATGATGTCGGGCTTGAGCTGTTGGCCCGACTGATTCCAGTAAGCGACGACGCTGACGGCTTTCGCCTGCCGTGCGAGCTCGGGCGGAATGGAAGCTTCCTCGCCGCACTCCTTCACCAGGTTCTCGTGCAGCCCGAGGCCGGCCGGCTGGCCACCCGCCACGGTGTTGTCGAGCTGGCCGGGGAAGGTGGGCTTCGTGTAGGAGCGACGCGGCACCCAGATATGCAGCCCATCCTTGCGCCGGACATAGCCCGTCATGTGCGGGCCGCCGGCGCGCACGCCGAACCACGGCACGGCCGAGCGCTCCATGGTCATAAGTACCGGGGTGCCACTATGAGGCGCCACGGCGTATTCCTCTTCGCGCCACTGTCCTTTGAAGTGGCCGCGCTCGCGCAGGCCCAGCAGGAAGGTGCGCATTGCGGCGGTGCGCTTCGCCGGCGTGTCGAGGCCGGGATCGAGATGCCAGCCCAAACCGTTGCCATCGTCGTGCCG
>JAGOCV010000400.1 GCA_017998575.1 Burkholderiaceae bacterium | reverse complement strand
CCTGGCCAGCATCGGCACCACGCCGCAGGCCGCGGGCATGCGCCGGTACCTGAGCAAGGTCAACGCGGCCAAGTTCATTGACCTGGACCGCGCCGACACGCGCGCCGGCGTGCAGGCCCTGGAGGCCGCCACGCTGCTGGCCGCCGGCCGGGCGCTGCAGATCCTGGATGCACCCATCCAGCCAGGCGAGCGCGCATGATCCGCGTTGCCTTCCGCTGCGGCGACACCCGAATTTCGGCTCGCTTTCTGCACTGGTGGCAGCGGGCCGACGTGAGCCACTGCGAAGCGGTGCTGCGCCAGGTGGACACGGCATCCGATTGCGCCAGCGCATCGCTGCTCGACGGCGGCGTGCGCAGCAAGCTCATGCCGCTGCCGGCCGACCGCTGGCGCGTGTACGAGCTGGATGCCGATGCAGCCAAGGCTTTGGAGTGGCTCGACGCCCATCGGGGCGAGGGCTATGACTTGCTGGGCCTGCTGGGCTTCGCGTTCCGCCCGTTCAAGGGCTTCTTCAGGTTGTGGTGGTGCTCTGAAGCCGTGGCGGCCATGTGCGGCTTTGCCGAGCCGTGGCGCTATGACGTGGCCACGCTCGAATCGGTGTGCGCACGCATCGGCCGGAGGGTGCAGTGAGGCGCCTGGCCGTGGGCCTGCTGGCCGCCATCATGGGCGCGTGCGGCGGCTATGCCGTGGCGCCTGATGAGCCGGTGGTGGTAGCGGCCTTGCCGGCACCGGCTGCCGCATCTGCGCCGGTTGCTGAGGCCGCGCCCAGCGCCCACGCCGCAAGCCCCGTAGCGCCGCCGGCGCCCGCGCCCGCTCCAACCCTGCCACCCGAGCCCGAAACCCCCGAGCCTGCCCCGCCTGAGCCGGTTGCCGCGCCATTGCCGCCGGCTCCAGTGCCGCTGCCGCTGTGGGCTGAGGATTGGATGGCGCCGGTCATCAGTGGCGTGGTGGTGCAGCCCATCATCAACTGTCACGGCCAGCAGGCTGACCCGCAGGATGGCGAGTGGTCGGCGTTCTTCCCGTCCGGCGCCACCTGGGGCATGTTCGGCAGCCGCGCGCAGATCGCGGGCGACATCGTCAGCGCCACGGGCGGCAGCCTGGTGGTGGACAGTCTGCAGACGCCTGCACAGGGCGGCTGGGCCATCCTGAGCGCGGCGCGCTTCGACCCCGCCGTGCAGCTGGTGCTGGAAGGCACGATAGAGCTGCAGCCCGACGCCGGCGCGTGGATTTCGCTGCCGCTGATCCATGGCGAGGGCGACTATCGCCAGATCAGCCTGCGTGAGGACAACGGCCAGATCACCGCCGACTTGGGTGCGCCGTGCTTCTACCAAGTGCTGGGCACCTACCCGCCGGGGCCGCGTCGCTTGGCGCTGGGCTGGCACCCGATCAACGGGTGGACCTACAGCATCGATGGGGTGCTGCTACACACCGAGCCCATCACCCACAACCGATCCGACCTGGCCGGTCCTGTGCGCGTGGGGCTGTACGTCGTCAACGTGGGCGTCGAAGCTGGGCGGCTGTCGTCCGGCGTGGTCCGCGCAACTGTTTCTCCACTCAGGGTCATGGGGAATCAATGAACATCGAGAGCGACTTCGGCCGGCTGATTGCCGATGGCCAGGGTGACCCGGAAGTGACGCGCGACAGGCAAGTCGCCGCGCTTCTTGCGCATGCCCGCAGCACCACCAAGGCCTTGCACGGCATGGCCAGCAGCATTGAGGGCATCAACGCCTCGATGGTCAGCCTGACGGGCAGCGTGAAGACCTTGCAGGGAGAAATGAAAGAGAACACCGACGTGACTACAGCGGTGCGCGACACGCTCACGGCCGGGCGCGTGGCGACCAAGCTCATCAAGGGAATGACCATCGTCGGCGCCGGAATCTCCGCTGTGTATGGAGCCTGGTGGACGTGGACGCATGTCGGCTCGCCGCCGCCTGGGGGTTGACCATGACGCCGCTACCTGATCCGAGCCTGCCGTGGCCGATCCCGCTGCCTGCGGTCGATCTGATCTCTGAATCCGAGGGCCTGTCGCTGGTGGCATACAAGTGCCCTGCCGGCGTTCTAACCATCGGACGCGGAGAGACTGAGGGCGTGCACCCCGGCGATACCTGCACCCAAGCGCAGGCCGATCAGTGGCTCTGCGATGACCTCGCAGGCCGGGCGCAGGCAGTGCGTGCGATGTGCACTGAGGCGCCAACACCGAACGAACTCGGGGCGCTGGTCAGCCTTGCATACAACATTGGATTGTCCGCCCTGAAGTCGTCCAGCGTGCTGCGCTGCCACAACGCGGCCGACCATGCCGGCGCCGCTCGGGCCTTCGCGCTGTGGGACAAGGCGCGCATCGGTGGCGTTCTGCAACCGCTTCCCGGCCTGACCACGCGGCGCGCACGCGAGGCGGCGCTATACCTGACTCCGGGACCTGGCCAGCCGGCACAGCAGATGCCGCAGTCCGTGGCAGCCGAGCCGGCGCTTGCCGCAAGCCCGACCGTGGCCGCCAGCACGACAGGCGTGGCTGCTGGTGCGCTGGCGCTGGTCAGCCAAGCCGGCGAGACAGTCGGGCCGATCAAAGAGTCTGTGGCGACCGTCAAGAGCTTCGCCACCGACACCCTCGGCCTGCCGGTGGACTGGTTCCTGCCGGGCCTGCTGCTGGTGCTGGGCGGCGTGGTGCTGTGGCGACGCTGGGGTCAACGTCTTCGGGGCGTGGCGTGACCCTGCTGGCCCTGCGCTCCCTGTTCGGCCGCGTGCCGATCTGGGTCTGGTTCGTGATCGCCGCGCTCGCATGGGGCGGCTACCAGCGCCACCGCGCCACCGTCGCAGTGCAGGAACTCGCTGACGTGCGTGAGTCTGCCTATCGCACCGCTCTCATTGAAACCACGCGCCGACTGACGGTGCAAACGGAGATCACGAATGCCGCTTCTATTGCTCTGGCCCAGGCTCGCGCTGATGCTGCTGATGCCGCCGTGGCTGCTGGCCGGTTGCGCGACGCCGCCCGCGCAGCTGGCCGCCGCGCCTGTCCCGCCGTTGCCGGCGCAAGCCCGGCAGCCAGCGCTCCCGCCGTGGTGCTCGCCGAGCTGTACGACTGGGCTGATGGCCGAGCGGGCGAACTGGCAG
>JAGOCV010000110.1 GCA_017998575.1 Burkholderiaceae bacterium | reverse complement strand
GTCTACAACGGCGCCAACCAGCCCGGCTGGAACCTGCCGGGCCAGCACGCCCTCTCCGGGTTCAGGACCCGCGAGCTGGGCGAAGGCGGCGGCAACAGCGCGGGCGGGCGCAGCAACCACCTCGCGATGGATGACACGACGGGCGAGATCCAGGTGCAGCTCAAGAGCGACCACCAGCACTCCAGCCTGAGCCTGGGGTCCATCGTGCGCATCGAGGATCGAGAAGGGCGCAAGGATGCGCGCGGCGAAGGGGCCGAGCTCAGGACGGACGGGCATGGCGTTCTGCGCGCCGCGCTGGGCTGGCTCATCACGACCCAGGCGCGCCTGGCAGCGCGCGGCGGCATGAAAGAGTTGCGCGAGGCGCTGCAGCGCCTGCTGCGGGCGCGCCAGACCCACGACGCGCTGGCCGACGCGGCGCAGCAGCACAACGCGCAGGACGAAGCCGACCAGGCGGCCGTGGGGCAGGCGATGCAGCGGCAGGCCCGTGAGATCGAAGGTGCAGGCGAGCGGGGCGAACTCACCGCGCCCCACCTGCTCATCGACAGCGCAGCGGGCATCCAGACCAGCGCGGCCGGCAGCACCTGGCAGGCCAGCGGCGAGCACCATGCCATCGCCAGCGGCGGGCACACCAGCATCGTGGCGGGCGGCAGCCTGCTGGCCAGCGCCATGCGGACGATCCGAATGTTCGCCCAGGCCGGCATGCGCTCGATCGCGGCGGCGGGCGACATCGAAATGCAGGCCCAGGCCGGCAGCGTGGACATCCGCGCCCACGACACCATCCGGCTCAAGGCGCGGCGCATCGAGCTGGAGGCCACCGAGGTGGTCCTCGTCAACGGCAACGGCAGCCACAGCCGGTGGGAGGGCCCGGGCATCGTGCACGGCACGGCGGGCGGGTGGACGGTGCATGCGCAGGACCGCAACGTGACCGGGCCAATCAGCTTGCCGGTGGCGCCCCTGCACTTCCCGCAGCAACTGTGCGTGGAATGCGTGGTGTCGGCGGCCAAGAGCGGATCGCCGCTGAGCCGGGTGCAGCGATGAGCGGGGCGACACCCATGGCGGTCCCGCACGATTACGCGCAGGAGCCTCTCGACGCCCAGGCCATGATCGACACGCTGGCGCCCCTCGTGGACGCAAACGGCCCCCTGCACTGGGCCCTGCTCGTGGACACGGTGTTCGACGAAGGCCGACAGACCCGGCCCGCCGCGCCCGATCTCGTCAACTGCTTCGCCGAGGCGGGCGGTGCACTGGCCGACCTCGCCTCCATCGCGCCCTGCCTGGTGCCACTGGAAACATCGAACGAGGGCCCCCGGCGGCTGACCGAATGGGTTCACCATGCGGGCGCCCGGCCCATGCTCGGCGTGCTGGCCAGCCGCATCGACCCGTACGCGCTGGCCCGGCACTGGGCCCCGCTGCACCTGGTGCACATGCGCGACGGCGAACGCCTGCTACTGCGCTGGGCCGACACCCGCACGGCCAGCCTGTTGCCGCAACTGCTCACGCGCGCGCAATGGCAAGGCCTCACCGCGCCGCTGGCGCACTGGTTCACGTTCGACCGGCAGGGCCAGCCGGTGCGCTGCGCGCCGCAGCCGGGCGACGCCGGGCCACCCGTAGAGGCCGCGCCCGCGCCCTGGCACTTCGACGACGGGCAACTGCAGCAATGCCTCGACCACGCCGAAGCCGATGCGCTGCACGGCGCCGTGCGCGAGCGGCTCGACGAACTCGGCGCCGCCGTGCCCCAGCCCGGCACCCTGCACCGCCACACGCAGGCGGCCCTGGCACTGGCGCGCGACCACGGCGCCGAACGCATCGCCGACCGCGTGGCACTGGCCGCGGCCGCCGGCCTCACCGACGGTGCGTGCCTGAACGCCCCACGCCTCACCGCCCTGCTGCAATCCCGCGCCTGGCCGCCCGGCCACCTGTTCGAAACCCTGCTGCAGGAAGGCTGCCTGTCCATGGCGCGCGCGGCCTCCGCGGTGCCTCCCATCCCACCGAAAGGATTCTTGTGATGACCTTCCGCCTCATCACCCGGGCCGCCGCCGTGGCGCTGGCCCTGTTGCTCGCGGGCTGCAGCCGCGAGGCCACGCTGGGCGCCAAGATCACCGGCTACAACCACACGACGGATCAGTCGCTCTACTACTACACGGTCAACGGCAACATGGGGTCGAGCCTGTTGCCGGGAGGTGGTGGCGGCAAGTTCTCCTGCTGCGTCGAGATTCCGCAACGATGGAAGCCGGGCATCAAGGTGAAGGTGCGGTGGATCTATGCCGATGGCGCGGCACTGCCGCCCGAGCCGCCCCCGCACACCGCCGAGATCGAACTGCCGCCCTACCAGCCCGGCGACATCGGCTCGGTGCAGGTGCACTTCTATCCCGACCAGAAGATCCGCGTGCTGGTGGCCAAGATCGGCCTCGGCCATCCCGACTACCCGCCCGATCTGGCCTGGGAGGCGCCGACTCCGCCCGATGCGATTGCAGGCACGCCGCTGCCTTATACGCTGGAGCAGAACCCAGAGTTCGCTGCGCAGGAGCCGGGCGAGACTGAGGAACAGATGCGCGCGCGCGTGGCCGCCGGGCAGGCCCGTGTGGAAGCACGGCGCAACGCCAAGCAGGCGCGCTGGGATGCGCTGGTGGCGGCCAAGGCCGCGGGCCGCACCGTCGATGAGTCCACGCTGCCGAAGCTGCTGCCCCGTGAGCCGCTCTACGAGCCCGGTATCGCGTTGATGCCGCCTGCAGCCACAAATGACCGGGCACCGGCCCCGACGACCGGAGGTGCCCGATGAGCGACGCTCCCGACCAGGCCTGCCTCAGCGCCACAGCGCGCCACCCCGACACGCCGCCCTCGGCCGAAGAACGCCTGGCGCGCACCCTGGCTGCACTGCAGCGCATCGAGCCGCCGCGGCCGCTCGGCTGCAGCGGCTCGATTTACGTCGGCATGTTCTTCGACGGCACGGGCAACAACATGAAGCTCGACTACGACGACGTGAAGGACGAGCCGGCCAAGCAGAAGCACAGCAATGTCGTGCGGCTGTATCACGTCTATCCGGATAGCGGCATGGACGGCGCCAACGGCTATTTCAAGTACTACGCCGCAGGCGTCGGCACGCCGTTCGACGAAGTCGGTGACATGGGCGACTGGCAAGGCGCAGCATTCGCCGCCGGGGGCGAAGCACGCATCATCTGGGGGCTGACGCGTGTCTTCAATGCCGTGAGCCGGTATCTCGACCAGACCGACCTGATCGACAACCGCGAGGCGCTGCGGCTGTCCCGCCTGGTGCGCGAGGGCGGCGCAGGCCGCCACCTGCCGCGATCGTCCGCCTGGTTCAGCGCGCTGGCGCAGACCTGGCAGCCGCGCCTGGCGCAGAAGATCGAGCGCCTCAAAAGCCGCCCGCGCATCGACGCCATCGTGGTGGACGTGTTCGGCTTCTCGCGCGGCGCCGCGCAGGCGCGCGCCTGGGTGCGCGATCTCTACGCGCTGTGCGACGACGCAGGCGGCCAGCACCGCCTGGCCGGCCGGCCGCTGCGCGTGCGTTTCATGGGGCTGTTCGACACCGTGGCCTCGGTGGGCGCGTCCGGCCTGCTGGCGGGCTCGCGCCTGTTCGACTTCGAAGGCCACATGGCCTGGGCCGAGCGGGGGCTGCAGATTCCGCCGCAGGTGGGCCATTGCCTGCACTTCGTGGCCATGCATGAAGTGCGGGCGTGCTTTCCGAGCGACAGCGTGCGCGTGGACCACGACTACCCGCCCAACTGCCGCGAGGTGGTCTACCCCGGTGCGCACTCCGACGTGGGCGGCGGCTACCGGCCCGACGCCCAGGGCAAGAGCGACCAGCTCGCGCGCATCGCCGGGCATGCGATGTATGAGGCGGCGCGGGAGCAGGGGGTGCCATTGCTTTCGGAAAGACAACTCAAAGAACGTCGTCCAATCACTTGGAAGGCACTGATCCCCTCCGTCGCCGCCATCCGCGCCTTCACGGCCTACCAGCAGGCTGCCGGCATCGGCCCGCAGCCGCTGCAGGCCGCGCACCGCGCCCACATGGATCTGTACTTGCGCTACCGCATGCGCGCCGGCACCTGGTACGGTGACGAAGCCTTCATGCAGCGCCTGCGCCAGCGCGGCGCGGCGGCGCAGGCCGAGATCGGCCACCTGCTCAAGACGCAGAACGACCTGCTGCGAACCGCGCGCGCGGTGGCGCTGGCAGCCTACCTGGACCGCCGCCACGGCCACCGCACGCTCACGATCGATCTGGCCGCCGAAGCGCTGCAGCGCTGGGAGCACAGCCGCTGGAGCTTTGCGCCCGGCGCCGCGCCGGCCGAGCCCTCGCTGCGCCAAGCGCTGGCCGGCTGGCGCGCGCAGCTCGCCCAGCAGCGCGCGGCCGAATTGCTCACCGAGCCGCCCGACCTGGACCTGCTGCCCGTGGCCGACGCCCTGTGCGGCGGCTTCGTGCCCGACGCCGTGCGCCAGTTCTTCGACCTGTACGTGCACGATTCCCTGGCCGGCTTCGCCGGCGACGGCATCGACGAGCACACCTACAACCAGCGCGGGTGGTTCAAACACCGCCGCCAGTACTTCGGCGATGCCGGCGACACGCACGAGCGCCGCCGCGTGCGGGACGAGAACGCCCGGCGCACGGCAGCGCTGCAGCCGGCCCGGCCTCAAGCGTTGGGCGACGTGGCCATCGTGCCGAACGGAGGCCAGCGATGAAGAGGCTCTGCAGGATGCTGGCGGGACTACTCGGGATGGCACTGTTGCTCACCGGCTGCAGCCGCGAGGCCACGCTGGGCGCCGATATAACCGGCTACAACCACACGACGGATCAGTCGCTCTATTACTTCACCGTCAATGGCAACATGGGCCCCAACCTGGATCCGTTGGGTGGAGGAGGCGCGTTCACATGCTGCGTGGAGATTCCTCTACGCTGGAAACCGGGCATCAAGGTAAAGGTGTGGTGGATGTACCAGGGCGGCACTTCAGTACTGCCACCTGAACCACCGCCACATACAGCCGAGATCGAACTGCCGCCCTACCAGCCCGGCGATATCGGCTCGGTGCAGGTGCACTTCTACCCCGACCAGAAGATCCGCGTGCTGGTGGCCAAGATCGGCATCCGCCATCCGGACTACCCGCCCGAGCTCACCTGGGAGGCGCCTCCACCCGCCAATGCCGTGCCGGGCACGCCCCTGCCTTTTCCGCTGGAACGCAACCCCGAGTTCGATGCGCAGGAGCCCGGCGAGACCGAGGAGCAGATGCGAGCGCGCGTGGCCGCCGGGCAGGCCCGCGTGAAGGCCGAGCGCGACGCCAAGCAGGCGCGCTGGGATGCCGAGGTGGCCGCCCGCGAAGCTGCCGTGCGCACCGCGCCCACCGACCCTGCGGCCCCCGGCGCCCGGTCCACGGCAGGACCTCCGCCCTCCGCGCCCTGACCACTGGCGCGCCCTGCCGCTGCGTCGGGCCACCGGGCACGGCACCCTCAGCTCATCGCACGCTCAGACTGCCACGTGCTGCAACCGCAGCTCGTGGTGCTGCTCGAAGCGCGCCCGGATGCCGTCCACCGCCGACTGCAGCGCGTCGAGGAACACGCCCATCGCCACTGACGTGGTGTGGCCCGAGCGCTGGTAGATGCAGCTGGACAGCCGCGCACCCGCGTCTTCCAGGCCCACCCAGGCGATGGTGCCGGCGTCCACGTCCTGCGCCACGTTGTCGGGGATGAGGAAGCCCACGGCCTGGCTGCCGCTCACCAGTTGCCGCACCATGGGCACCGAGCTGGTTTCCACCATCGGGCGGCCCACCTTGGACAGGCGCGGGTCGATGCGTTCGAGCATGGCGCGCAGCTCCATACCCGGTGCCATCAGCACGAGCGGCCAGTCGAGGCAGTCGCGCAGCCGCAGCAGGCGCCCGCCAGCCACCAGCGGATGGCCGGGCGCCGTCACCACGCCCAGGTGCTGCGGCATCGCCCGGCCTTCCTCCACGCCGGGCGGCGGCGGGCGGCGCAGGCAGTAGGCGACATCGATCTCGCCGCCGGCCACCCAGCGCAGCAATTGCTCGCCGGTGCCCGAGCGCACGCTGAAGGTGATGCCGGGGTGCGTCTTGAGCACCTGCTCGATCACCTGCGGCAGCGGGTATTCGGCCGTGGAATGCGACACGCCCAGGTTGACGTGACCCCGGCGCAACTGGCGCAGGTCTTCCACCTGCGAGAGCGCGCTGTCGAAATCACGCTGGCTGCGCCGCACGGCCGCCACCATGATCTCGCCGGCCGACGTGAGCTGCATGCCGCGCGGCAGCCGGTCGAACAGCGGCATGCCGACCATGGCCTCGAGGTTGAGGATCTGCTGGTTGACCGCAGCCGCCGTGAGGTGCAGCGACTCGGCCGCCTTGCGGACCGAGCCGCGGCGGGCAACCTCGTCGAAACAGCGGAACGACTGGGAAATGGCGGGCATGGTGTCTCGATGCGAAAAGTGCCGGGCAACTTGAGCGTCAGATTTTCTCTGACACGGCATCAAAAACAAACAGCTATTCCTTACAACTTGGCCTGCCTACAGTGGCTCCATCGCGCCATCGACATCGTCGGCGCCATTCCAGACCCGGAGCCCCTGCCTTGACCCACAGCACCGTCGACCAGGTCACCCAACGCCGCCGCGGCGTCGGGCTGATCGCCCATGACCCGCAACTCTCGGCCGGCGGCTACACGCTGATCGCGCCGCAGACGGCGGACGGCCACGTCTACCTGGTCGACATCGAGGGCCGCGTGGCCCACGAATGGAAGCTGCCGGTGCGCCCGGGCCGGCACGCGGTAATCCTGCCCAACGGCAACCTGGGCTACAACGGCAACCACGCGGCCTCGCCCGACCTGTACGCGCCCTGGTCCATGTGGCACGGCGGCGACTTCTACGAGGTCACCCCGGAAGGCGAGACCGTCTGGCACTACGAAGACCCCGCCCACCACCACGACGCCCAGTGGCTGCCCAACGGCCACCTGCTCTACGCCGCCTGCGAGCCGGTGCCTGAAGGCTTTGCGGCGCGCGTGCCCGGCGGCACGGCCCATGGCGAGGACGAAACCATGTACGCCGACGTGATCCGAGAGGTGGACCGCAGCGGCCGGCTGGTGTGGGAATGGAAAGCCGTCGACCACCTCGACCCGGCCGCCTTCCCCATCCACCCCGGCTTCGGCCGCTACCACTGGCCGCTGGTCAACGGCCTGGGCGTGATGGCCGACGGCACGGTGCTCATGAGCCTGCGCACCACCGCGGGTATCGTCGGCATCGATCGTGCCAGCGGCGCCGTCCAGCTGCACGTGCCGCCAAGTGTGGTGTCGCACCAGCACGCGCCGGTGGCGCTGCCCGGCGGGACGATCCTGGCCTTCGACAACGGTAACTTCCGCGCCGGCGGCCACATCGCCTTCTCACGCGTGGTCGAGGTCGACCCGGCCGACGGCAACCGCGTCGTCTGGTCCTATCAGGACCCGAATCCCAACGCCTTCTATACCGCCTTCATGGGCAGCGCCCAGCGCCTGTGGAACGGCAACACGCACATCACCGAGTCGGCCACCGGCCGCCTGTTCGAGGTCACGCCCGAAGGCGAGGTGGTGTGGGAATACGTCATCCCCTGGTTCGGCGAATACGGCGACGCCGCCGCGCGCAAGACCGGCGGCGGCCTGCTCAACAGCGTGTTCCAGACCTTCCGCTACCCGGCCTCGGCGATGCCGTGGCTCGGGCGCTGACGCTGCTTCGATTTCCTCCTGCGACTCCCGCCCTACCACACGCCCTGCATCCGACAATTCCCATTCGAGGTATCACCATGTCCACGCTCTCCCCGCTTCTTCGCCGTCCGCTGGCACTTGCGCTCGCCGCCTGCGCTGCCACCTTCTCGCTGGCCGTCCAGGCCCAGGAGGCCAAGCCCGTTCGCCTCTTGACCAGCTGGTTCGCCCAGGCCGACCAGGGCGGCTACTGGCAGGCCCAGCAGGACAACCTGGGCAAGGAAGCCGGCATCAAGATCACCGTGCTGCAGGGCGGCCCGAAGATCCAGACGATTCCGCAGGTGGCCTCGGGGCAGGCCGACTTCGGCATCGGCAACGCCGACGACGTGCTGCTGGCGCGCGAGCGCGGCGCGCCGATCAAAGCCGTGTTCGTCCACCTGGACTACGTGCCCTACACGCTGGTCTTCCACAAGAACCCGGCGGTCAAGTCGATTTCCGACCTGCAGGGCCGCCCGTTCGCGATCAGCCTGGGCTTCGCGTACTGGGACTGGATCAAGAAGCAGCACAAGCTCTCGCCCGGTCGCGAGATGCCGGTCACCGGCGACCTGAGCCTGTTCCGCAACGATCCGCAGATGGTCCAGCAGGGCCTGTCGCTCTACCTGCCCGCGCGCATGAAGGAAGCGGGTATCGACGTCGATCAGATCAAGGTGCCCTCGCTCGGATACCGGCCGTACTACGTGCTGTTCACCACCGACGAGATGATCCAGAAGAACCCGCACGTCGTGCGCGCCACCGTGGCGGCCGTGCAGAAGGGCTGGGCGAACTTCATGAAGGATCCGCAGGCGATCAAGCCCTACCTGCTCGGCCTGAATCAGCAGATCTCGCCGGCCGTGCATGACGCCGCCGTGCGCGACATGGCCGACGGCATGGTGCCCAAGGACGCTTCGAAGATTGGCTGCATGACGGACGCGCGCTGGAAGGAACTGGCCGACCAGCTCAAGAGCGTGAACTTCCTGCCGGCCGGCTTCAACGAGAAGCAGGCCTACGACAAGTCCTTCGTTACCGGCTGCTGAAGCACCATGAAGGGCGCCACCGTCACGCTGACCGGGGTCTCCAAGACCTACGACAACGGCCTGCTGGCCCTGCGGCCGACCGACCTGTCGGTGGCGCCGGGCGAGTTCATCACCCTGGTCGGCCCCTCGGGCTGCGGCAAGTCCACGCTGCTGCGCATCGTCGCCAGCCTGGTGGCGGCCACCGCGGGGCGCTGCGAACGCGCACCGGCCGAGTTCGAGACCGGCTTCGTCTTCCAGGAGGCCGCGCTGCTGCCCTGGCGCACGGTGCAGAAGAACGCCGAGCTGCTGATGGAACTCGAGGGCTACCGCCCTGAGGACTGCGCGCAGCGCGCCACCGAGGCGCTCGCACTCGTGGGCCTCGCGGGGTTCGAGAAGAGCTATCCGCACGAACTCTCGGGCGGCATGCGCATGCGCCTGTCCCTGGCCCGTGCGCTCGCGCTGCGGCCCGCGCTGCTGCTGCTCGACGAGCCTCTGGCCGCCGTGGACGAACTCACGCGCGACGTGCTGCAGGAAGAACTGTCCTCGCTCTGGTCCGAGGCGGGCTTCACCGCGATGATGGTCACGCACAACGTGCACGAGGCTGTCTACCTTTCCACACGCGTGGTGGTGATGTCGGCGCGGCCGGGCCGCATCCTCGAAACCATTGAGGTGCCCTTCGCCTTTCCGCGCCCGCCCGAGCTGCGGGCCACGCCCGAGTTCGCGGCGCTCACCGGCCGCGTCACGGCCGCGCTGCGCCGGCCCGCGAGCGAAGGAGCGATGGCATGAGCGCCGCCCGCACCCCCTGGCGCGAACGCCTCGTGTCGGCCCTGCCGGTCGTCCTGGTCGCGTTGTGCGCGATCGGCGGCTGGTGGCTGCTGTCCGCCACGGTCTACGCGGGCAAGGCCTACCTGCTTCCCGGACCCGGGGCCGTTGCTGCTGCGGCGGCCGAGAACGCCGGCACGCTGGCGATGGCGACCTGGATCACCTTCCGGGAAGCTTGCCTGGGCTATCTGGCGGCCATCGTTCTGGGCGTGGTGATCGCGGCGGCCATGAGTCAGTCGCGCCTGGTCGAGCGCAGTCTCTACCCTTATGCGGTGCTGCTGCAGACCGTGCCGGTGGTCGCCATCGCGCCGCTGATCGTGCTCTGGTTCGGCTACAACGAGCTGTCGGTGGTGGTGATCAGTTTCATCATGGCGCTCTTCCCGATCATCAACAACACGCTGCTGGGGCTGCGCTCGACCTCGCGCACGCTGGTGGAGCTGTTCGCGCTGCACAACGACAGCCGCATGACCGCGTTCTGGAAGCTGCGCCTGCCCGGCGCGCTGCCCAGCATCTTCGCGGGCCTGCGCATCTCGGCGGGCCTGTCGGTCATCGGCGCCATCGTGGGCGAATTCATCATCGGCTCGGGCAACGCGCAGGGTGGGCTGGGGGTGCAGATCGTGTTCGCGCAGGGGCGCATGTACACCGCGCTGCTGTTCGCCGAGGTGATCGCCGCCACGCTGCTCGGGTTCTTCTTCTTCCTGCTGGTCAGCGCGCTGGGCAACCGCCTGCTGTCGCACTGGCACGAGTCGGCCACTGGCCATTGATACGAGGGGCTGCCCGATGAGTACACGCGAATCGACCTATAACTTCATCCGGCCGGTCCCCCAGCTGCCCGGCTTCGCCGCCCGCATCGAAGGACTGGATCTGGCCCAGCCGCTGCACGAAGGCGTGCGCGCCGAATTGCACCGCGCCCTGCTGGACTACGGCATGCTGGTCTTCCCGCCGCAGCCGATGGAGCCAGCGCAGCATGTCGCGCTGGCATCGGCGTTCGGCGACATCGCGCCCGGCGCTTACTTTCCCCGCCTGCCCGGCCACCCCGAGGTCGAGGTGATCCGCACCGATGCCGAACACCCGCCCGAGCTCAACGTCTGGCACAGCGACGTGACCTGGCAGGCCCGCTTTCCCACAGGCACCGTCATCCAGCTCAAGGAGCTGCCCGCGGCCGGCGGCAACACGGTCTGGGCCTGCGGGCGCAAGGCATTCCAGGCCTTGTCCGAAGGCATGAAGACGTACCTGCGCGGCCTGACTGCCACCCACAGCTGGACCGGCAGCCTGGTGGAGGACGCCCTACGGCAGGCGGGCGAGGAGACCCTGGTGGGCGCGGTGCGCCGGCATGCGCCGGTGGTGCATCCCGTCGTGCGCCGACATCCCGAGACCGGCGAGGAAGTGCTCTTCGTCAACGAGGCCTTCACGCGGCAGATCGACGGCGTGCCGTTCCGCGAGGGGCGCGCGCTGCTGGAGTTCCTGCGCGAATGGATGGTTCAACCGGAGTTCGTGTACTCGCACCGCTGGGAATGCGATGGCATTGCCGTATGGGACAACCGCGCCACCCAGCACTACGCGGTGGCGGACTATTGGCCGGCCACACGCGTGTTGCGCCGCGTGACCTTCCGCGCGCGCGCCGAGAGCGCCGCATGAAGCTGCAGTTCAACTTCTTCTGCCGAGACATCGAAGCGCAACTGCGCTTCTACCGCGAACTGCTGGGCCTGGCCGAAGCCGTGTACACGCGCTCTCCCGTCTACCGTGCACTGCACACGGTCGACTTCCAGATCGGCTTCCACGCGCCCGCCGCCTACGCGATGCTGGGCCTGCCCGCGCGCGCGGGCGACGGCGCGGCCGCCCCGGATGGCTATCCCAGCCTGATGCTGGAGTCGGCGGCCGCGGTGGATGCCGTCGCCGCACGCGTCGCCGCGTTGGGCGGGTCGGTCATCAAGGGCCCGTTCGCCACCTGTTATGGCCAGTGGCAGGCGGTGATCCGCGATCCGGAAGGGCATATGTTCCGCATCTCCAGCGACGAGCTGCCCGAAGGCGTGGCCGCACCGGCGGGGCCGTACTAGCATCGCAT
>JAGOCV010000109.1 GCA_017998575.1 Burkholderiaceae bacterium | reverse complement strand
CGCCATCCCCCTCATCGACATCTCCGGCCTGTCGGCCGCCGACCCCGCCGCGCGCCGCGCGGTGGCGGCCGAAATCGGCACGGCCTGCCGCGACACCGGTTTCTTCGCCATCACCGGCCACGGCGTGCCCACCACGCTGATGGAGGACGGCTTCGCCGCCGCCCACGACGTGTTCGCGCTGCCGCGCGAGGCCAAGCGCGAGCTGGCCATCGCCACGCATGGCCACAACCGCGGCTACGTGGGCCTGGGCGTGGAGGCGCTGGACGAGAAGACCGCGCCCGATCTCAAGGAAGCCTACAACCTGATCTGGACCGACGCCGACGGCCCCGCGCCCACCCGCGTGCCGAACGTGTGGCCCCCCTTGCCCGGCTGGCGGGAGCGCGCGCAGGCCTACTTCGATGCCGTGCTGGCCGTGGGCCAGCGGCTGCACCGTGCGTTCGCGCTCGATCTGGGCATCGACGAGCATTTCTTCGACGATAAGGTCGATGCGCCGCTGGCCACGCTGCGCTTCCTGCGCTACCCGGTGCAGTTCGCCGCCGACGCGCCGCGCGGCCTGGCCGGCGCGGGCGCGCACACCGACTACGGCAACGTCACGCTGCTGGCCACCGACGGCGTGGCCGGGCTGCAGGTGCGCCGCCGCGACGCGGGCGCCGACGGCTGGATCGATGCGCCCGCCATCCCCGGCGCCTTCATCTGCAACATCGGCGATTGCCTGATGCGCTGGGCCAATGACGTGTATGTGTCGACGCCGCACCGCGTGCTGGAGCCATCGCGCGAGCGCTATTCGATCGCCTTCTTCCTCGATCCCAATCCCGAGGCGCGCGTGGAGGCCATTCCCACTTGCGTGGCCCCGGGTATGGCGCCCAAGTACCCGCCGACCACCACGGCGGCCTATCTGCAGGAACGCTTCGCGGCCACGTATGGCAAGAAGTGACGCCCGCGCCGCTGCGCGGTGTCAGGCGGCGGACGCGGCGTCGGCCGTGAACACGGTCAGCACACCGCTGTAGCCGAGCACCTGGTCGCCCGAGATCTCGCCGCCCGCGAAGAAGCCGACCAGCGGCACGTCACCCAGGGCGCGGCGCACGATCTGCAATTCGGCCCCGGGGGCGCCGAAGTGCGGGCCGCCACGACCGGCGCAGCTCACGTAGACGGCACCGGCGATGCGGCGGGCCGGGTGCGGCGCGGCCTCGGCTTCGCTGGCATGAAGTTCGGCCGCGATGACCAGGGGCTGCTCCTGTGGTTCGAGCACCTCGCGGATTTCGGTGCAGATGCGCATGAGATCGGCGCGCGCGGCCTGCACGTCGCGCCGGCAGAACGCCAGCCGCGTGCCGCAGGCGATGCGATCGGCCACGGCCACGCCGCGCCGGGCGGGATCGAGTCCGATGAGGTGGCGCACCACCACGCCGTCACCGAAGTCGCCGGTTCGCCGAAGCATGTCGACGGCGGTGCCCCGCGTCGGCGGCAGCAGCCCGACCAGCGTGGTGCGCAGGGTGGCCATGAGTTGCTGCGGCCGCTCCAGCGACGTCTGCAGGTCGGCCAGCATGACGTCGAGCGCCGGCTCGCCGTCGAGTTCGAGCACCAGGTTGCCGTCGCACGCGGTGATCTCGCGCACGGGCGACACGGGCACGCAGCCCTGTGTGGTGCGCGAGACAAGCGCCACCTGTGGGCCCAGGGCCACACCCGAGAGCCCGCCCTGGAACACGCCGCGCGCCGCACCCTGGCCGGGCAGGTTGCCTTCGCCACCGACGGCGAACTGAACGGTGCTCGTGCGGCTGGCTGCCAGCCCGCCGAAAAGGTGGCCAGCCGTGGTGCGCTGCGCCAGTTCGGCCACCAGTTCGGCCACATCGGGCGTGCCGGCGTCGGCATGCACCAGCGCGGCCTGCGGCTGGAAGCCGCTGGCGGGCAAGGGCGCCACGCCGGAAAACACGCGATAGCTGCCTGCGGGCAAGGCGCACAGCATGACGGCGAGCGCAGGCTCGTCGAAATATTCTGCGTTGTTGGCCGCCACGCCCACGCCCACCGTGCCGGCCCAGTCGGTCACGCCGGGCAGCTCGGCCGCGAAGAGATCGAGGATGGCCTGCGCCTGGCCCGCATAGTGGTCGGTGATGTAGAGCAGGCCCAGCGTGGGTGTGTCGACGTGGCTGGGCAGCGCCAGCTGCGCACGCAGTTGCGCCAGCACCAGCGCAGCCGCCATCGGCCATTGCGGATGGGTGGCGTGGGCATGCGCGAACAGTTTCATGAAAAGGCCGGTCAGCTCGTGCGGCGGCGGCGCGGCGCGGCGGGCGTCTTGCCTTTGGAAGACGCCGCCTTCTTGCGCGCTGCCCCGGCAGGCTTTGAAGCAGATGCCGTGCCACGGGACGTCGGGGTCGAAACGGGCGCCGACGCAAAGGCGTTGGCAAACGGCCCGCGCGGCGCACCAGCCTGGCGCGTGGCGTCGTGCATGGCGCCGCTGGCGATCTGCTGGAACTGCTCGGTCAGCGCGCCCCACCATTGCAACGGATCGGCGACCGGCGACGAAGGCGCGCCACCGGCCGGCTTCGAGACGCCGTCGGCGGCCCCGCCAGCCTTCGTGCGCGGCGCGCGTTTCTTTTTCGCCGGCGCCGTCGGGGCCGGGGCCGGGGCGGCGGCGGGCGCGGCGGCCGCCGGTGGCCTCTCTGGTGTGATGGGCCGGCTCATGTCGTCGAACGGCTTGGCAGCGGGATGCGCGCGGAAAGCCGCGGCCATGTCGTCCATGTTGAAGTTCATGCCGCGCAGCGCCGCCAGCGTCATCTTCTGGACTTCGAGCGCCTGCAGCGTGGCCTTGAGCGCCGTGGTGTTCTGCTCCAGCCAGAACTGCACGGCACGCAGCTCCTCGATGCGGCGCTCGATCTCCTCGACGTCGAGCGTCGGCGCCACCCAGCCCGGCATGCCGGGCATTTGCGGCATGCCGCCCGCGGGCTGACGCGCGAGCGACTGCAGGAAGTCGAACCCCGGTACGAATTTGCCGAATCCGAACGGATCCCTGGTATCGCTCATGGCTGGTCCTCGTGTGGAGAAGCGTGATGCGGCGCATCGCGCCCGCTGCGGGGACAGCTTACTGCAGCAGGGTCGCGCCAGGCATCGGCGCAACCCCTCGGGTCGGGTCGGCTCACACCCTGTCAGTGCTTGTGATGGCCCTGATGCGCATCGGCCGCCGGCGCCGCGCCGGGTGCGGCCAGCGCCACCGGCAGCGACAACGGCAGCTGGAATTCCGTGCCGCGCGCATCCTTCAGGCGCAAGGTGACGGGCACGGCACTACCGCTGGCCAGCGGCGCCTTCAGGTCCATCAGCATGACGTGGTAGCCGCCCGGGCGCAGCTCCACCGCCTGGCCTGCGGGCAGCGCGAGTTCGGGCAGCGCGCGCATGCGCATCACGTCTCCCTCCATCTTCATTTCATGCACCTCGACGACGCCGGCAGCGGGCGAGCTGGCACCCACGAGGCGCAGCGGCTCGCGCGCGGTCAGGCGCATGAAGGCGCCGGTGCCGGATTGGCCCGGCACACTGGCGCGCGCCCAGGCACCCTGCACCTGCACGCGCTCGGCTGAAGACGGAGTCTGCGCCAGGGCCAGGCCCGTGGCGGCCAGCACCGTGGCGGCGACGAGGGTGCGGCGCGCGACGGCGAACGCAGAGACGGTCGGGGAGGAAGAGTTCATGTCGGTATGTCCTGTGAAATGGGCGCGGGCCAGGCCATCGGCACCCATCGAAAACGTGGCGGAAACGGACAGTGGCGCGCAGCCCGGGCGGCACCGTCGGAGGCGGGCAAGTCAGGTTATGGCCACGGGCGGCGCGCGGGCCGGCGGTGGCAGTGCGTCCAGCGAGGCGCCGTGGCCGAAGGATGCGGCGATCGACGCGCCGGCTGCCGGGGGCTGCAGCCGCAAATCCATGCGCAAGGCCGGCGGCGGCGCGCCGTGCGTGTTGCACAGCGGGCAATCGGCATGTCCGATGGCCGTCGGAGCCGCGCCGCCCTCGCCCGTCGCCACCAGCTTGATGGCGCCCCCGCCGGTGCAGACCAGCTCCAGCGCCAGCGGATGCACCAACGGCGAAGCCACGGCCACGCCGATGGACAGCACGAACCACGCGAGCACCGCACGCGCCAGCAGGCGCGCGCCGCGCAGGGAGGAATGCACCGGCCACGAAGACATGCGCCGATTGTCGCAGCAGCGTCCCGGGGCCGCGCCGCAGCGGCTAAGCTCGGCACGATCGCCCAACCGCCAGAAGCCATGAAAAGCCTGTTCCACTTCGCCTTCAACGTCCGTGACCTCGATGCCGCCCGCCGCTTCTACGGCGATGTGCTGGGTTGCGCCGAGGGCCGCAGCACGGATACGTGGGTCGATTTCGACTTCTTCGGCCACCAGATCTCGCTGCATCTGGGCGAGCCGTTCCCCACCGCGCGCACGGGGCTCGTGGGCGATGTCCTGGTGCCCATGCCGCATTTCGGACTGGTGCTCGCGCTGGACGACTGGCAGGCCATGGCCGCGCGCCTGCAGGCCGCCGGTACCGATTTCGTGCTGCAGCCGCAGGTGCGATTCGAGGGCCAGCCTGGCGAGCAGTGGACGATGTTCTTCCTCGATCCGTTCGGCAATCCGCTGGAGATCAAGGGCTTTAGCTCGCTCCAGGCGCTGTACGCGGCCTGACCCGGCGCGCGATCCGTTCGCCAGCACACGATGACCTACACCTTCGCATCCGCCACAATCCTGCTGCTGCTGATCACCGATCCGCTGGGCAACATCCCGCTGTTCGCCAATGCGCTTCGCGGCGTGGCACCCGAGCGGCGGCGCCGGGTGATCGTGCGCGAGGTGCTGATCGCCTTCGCGCTGCTGCTGGTGTTCATGTTCGTGGGCGATGCCTTCCTGCGCGTGATGAGCCTGTCGGAGCTGTCGCTGCAGATCGCGGGCGCGGCCGTGCTGTTCATCATCGCGCTGCGCATGATCTTCCCGCCACCGCGCCCTGCCGACGACTTGCCCGAGGGCGAGCCGCTGATCGTGCCGCTGGCCATTCCGGCGCTGGCCGGCCCCTCGGCGATGGCCACGGTGATGCTGCTGGTGAGCCAGGCGCCCGAGCGTCGGCTCGAATGGGTGGCCGCGCTCACCGTCACCATGCTGGCCTGCGGCGTGGTGCTGCTGCTGGCCGAGCGCATCCAGCGGCTGGTGGGCGATCGCGTGGTGATGGCCTTCGAGCGGCTGATGGGCCTGATCCTCGTCGCCATCGCGGTCGAGATGCTGCTGCGCGGCATCCGCATCTTCGCCACCCAATTGCACTGACATGCCTTTGCCCGCTACCACCCACGCCATGCGTCTGCTGACCGCGCTCCTCGTTGCCGCCGCCCTGCTGCCGCTGGCCGCCCACGCCGTGCAGGACTGCGAGCTGAACGGCGAGTCGGTCAACCCGGCCAACGGCAACACCACCGCCGGCAAGACCGGCCTCATGCGCTGCAAGGACCGCGACTCCGGCCAGATGCGGCGCGAGCAGGAGTTGAAGAACGGCAAGTTCATGGGCCTGGTGCGCCACTACCAGGATGGCAGGCTCTTCAAGGAGCACAGCGTCAACGAGCAGGGCAACATGGACGGCCGCGCGCGGGAGTTCGCCGCCAACGGCCAGGTGGTGTATGAGACCACGTACGAGAACGGCCGCCGCACCGGCTTGCTGCGCGCCTGGTACGACAGCGGCAAACCGCGTCGCGCCGCCTTCAACGAGAGCGACCGCGAGATCGCGTCGGTCGAATGGAGCGAGCGCGGCCAGGTTCATTCGTTGCGCTGCGGCGACCGGCCGGTGCTCGCGCCCGCGGCCGACGACCGGGCGCTGTGCGGCTTCGCGGCGCCGTCGCAGGTCGAGATGTTCTCGGACAGCGGCGTGCTGCAGACGCGCAGCACCTGGGTGCAAGGCAAGCGCACGCGCTACGAGACATTCTTCCGCAACGGCCAGCCGCAGATCCAGCAGGAGGTGACGGCCACCGGGCGCGTCGAGCGGCGCTTCGCCGACGATGGCACGAAGCGGCGCGAGATCCGCTGGGAATCCGCCGGCGCTTCCGACGCACGGGCCTACAAGGTGCTGGAGCAGGAGTATTCCGAGCGCGGCACGCTGGTGCGAGAGCAGCGCTGGGCCGCGGCCGACGGCGCGGCGGTGTCGGATGTGAGCTTCTACCTCAACGGCCAGCCCAAGTCGAAGACCGAGTTCTCGAAGGAAGGCAACCTGCAGGTGCGCCTGGAAAGCGGCTACTACGACAACGGCAAGCTCGCCCACGAAGGCCGCCTGATCGAGGCGGGCCGCTACCGCAGCACGCAGCCCGTGGGCAGCCACAAGCGCTACGAAGAAAGCGGCCGCTTGGCGGCCGAATCGATCTACGACGACAAGGGCCGGCTCACGCGCGAGAAGGTGTGGGACGAGGACGGCAAGCTCGTGCGCGACGACGAAGTCTTCGAGGACGGCTCCAGAAAGAACTTCGCCCGATAAGACGCGCCACCAAACGCGTCAGACCGGCAGCATCGAGCACGCCAGCCGCAGGCTGGCCCGGTCCGGCTCGGCCGGACCCCATGCGAGCGCCCCCTCGGGGCGCAGCGACCCCACGCAGTGGGCGGAGCGTGGGGGCTCAGCGCCCCCCCAAAGGGGCGATCCTCTGGTCGATCGCGCCGAACATGCTCTGGCCGTTCGGCCCCTTCATCTCGATACGGATGGTGTCGCCGAACTTCATGTAGTCGGTGGAGGGCTTGCCGTCCTGGATGGTTTCGATGGCGCGTTTCTCGGCGATGCAGCTGTAGCCCTTGGTCCATTCCTTCCTGCCGTCCTTCTCGGTCGCGCGGTTGCTCACCGTGCCCGAGCCGACGATGCTGCCCGCGCGCACGTTGCGCGTCTTGCAGATGTGGGCGATCAGCTGGCCGAAGTGGAAGGTCATCTCCTCGCCGGCGTCGCACATGCCGACGGTGCGGCCGTTCCACTGGCTCGTGATCGTGAGGCCCAGGCGCCCGCCCTTCCAGGCGTCGCCCAGTTCGTCGAGCGTCACGGCCACGGGGCTGAACGCGGTGGCGGGCTTGCTCTGGAAGAAACCGAAGCTCTTGGCCAGCTCGTCGGGGATCAGGTTACGCAGACTCACATCGTTGGCCAGCATCACGAGGCGGATGCCCTCCAGCGCCTGCTCGGGCGATGTGCCCATGGGCACATCGCCGGTGACCACCGCCACCTCGGCTTCGAAGTCGATGCCGAAGGCTTCGTGCGGGCACACGACGTCGTCGGTGGGGCCCAGGAAGTCGTCGCTGCCGCCCTGGTACATGAGCGGCTCGGTGTAGTAGTTGGCGGGCACTTCGGAATGGCGCGCCAACCGCACGAGCTCCACGTGGTTGATGTAGGCCGAGCCGTCGGCCCACTGGTAGGCGCGGGGCAGCGGTGCCATGCACTGCTTCGGATCGAACGGGAAGGCGTGGCGCGCGCGGCCGGCATTGAGGCTGTCGTACAGGTCCTGCAGCTGGGGCGAGAGGAAGCCCCAGTCGTCCAGCACCTGCTGCAGGCGGGTGGCGATGCCGGTCGCATAATGCGCGCTGCTCAGGTCGCGCGAAACCACGACGAGCTGGCCGTCGCGCGATCCGTCCTTGTAGGTGGCGAGTTTCATAGCGGGAACCTTGTCCTTGAGTCCATCGCGGGCCGGGCAGCACGCGGGCGATCGGATTACGTTTAGGTAAACTGATTTAACCTATCGAAACGAACGCGGAATTCTACGGGCAAACCGGACACCCCATGGACAAGGAACGTGCTGGCATCCAATCGGTCGAGGTCGGCTTCGCGCTGCTCGACGCTCTGGCCCAGGCCCGCGGCCCGCTGATGCTGCGCGATCTGGCCGCCGCCGCCGGCATGAGCGCGGCCAAGGCGCACCGCTACCTGGTGAGCTTCCAGCGGCTGGAACTGGTCACGCAGGATTCGGCCAGCACGCGCTACGACCTCGGCCCTGCAGCTCTAAAGTTAGGGCTCGCTTCTCTTTCACGCCTCGACGCCGTGAAGCTGGCGCGGGCACGCGTCGGCCCGCTGATGGAGCAGTTGGGCCACACGCTGGCGCTGGCGGTCTGGGGTAACCACGGGCCCACCATCGTGCACTGGGAGGAATCGCCGCAGGCCGTCACGGTCAACCTGCGGCTGGGCGACGTGATGCCCTTGCTCTCGTCGGCCACTGGCCGCTGCTTCGCGGCCTGGGCGCCAGCCGAACCGCTGGCGCCGCTGCTGTCGGCCGAACTCGACCAGGCCCGCGCCGCCGGCCGCCGCGACCTGCCGGCCGACATGGCGGGCGTGCAGGCCATGCTGGCCGAAGTGCGCGCGCGCGGGCTGGCGCGCGTGATCGACACGCTGCTGCCGGGCATCGTCGGCTTCTGCGCGCCGGTGTTCGATTCCAACGGCCACCTGGCGCTCGGCCTGGTGGCGCTGGGCTCGACCGCGACGTTCGATCCGGCCTGGGATGGCGCCGTCGCCCGCCCGCTCGTCACCGCCGCGCGGCAGCTTTCGGCCGACCTCGGCCACGCCGCAGCCGCCCCGGCACACGCATGAGCCCTGCCGACACGCGCGTGCCATGGCGCGTGCTGGGCACGCTGGGCGCCGTCGTGCTCGCCGCGCACCTGCTGCTGCTCGATGGCATCGTGCCGCCGGCCTCGGCCCCCGCACCCACACTGACCGGCCCGCTGGTCACGCGCATGATCGTGCCGCCGCCCCAGGCCGCCGTGGCGCCGCCGCCTCCCGCCGCGCGGCCCCGGCCGGTACCGCGGCCGCGCCCGGCCGTGGCGCCGACCGTGCAACCCGCCGCAGCCGACGCCGGGGCGGCGTTGCCATCCATGGCCGCGGCCTCGGCGCCCGAAGCGCCGGCGGCGGGCGCGGTGGCCGCCGCCGCGCCCGAACCCCAAGCCACGGCGCCCGCGCCCGAAGCAGCGTCGGCCCCCCGGACCCCGGAGCCTGCCGCCGTCTCCGCGCCCCCTGCCGCCGCCGAACTGGCTGGCGTCGCCGTACCGGGATCGCGCCGGTTGTCGTACTCGGTGACAGGTCAGCAAGGCGTGCAGCCGATGAGCGGCGTCAATGCCGAACTGGAGTGGCGCCACGACGGTGCACGCTACGAAGCGCGGCTGGCGTTCTCATTGCTTTTCCGCACGCTGCGCAGCCAGACCAGCACGGGCACGATCGGCGCCGGCGGCCTGGCGCCCGAGCGCTTCTCGGACCGCCGGCGCACCGAAGTGGCGGCGCATTTCGAGCGCGCCGCCGGCCGCATCAGCTACAGCGCCAACACGCCGTCCATCCCGCTGATGGCCGGCGCGCAAGACCGGCTCAGCGTGTTCTTCCAGCTCGCGGGCTGGTTGGCCGGACAAACCACGCCGCCCGCCGCAGGCACCCGCATCGACATCCAGACGACCGGCCCACGCGACGCCGACGTCTGGGAATGGCGCGTCGACGCGCCGGAAACGCTGCGCCTGCCAGCGGGCGAGTTCGACACCCTGAAGCTGGTGCGCGCCCCGCGCCCGGGCACGTATGAGCAGCGCGTGGAGGCGTGGTTCGCCCCCTCGCTCGACTGGCTGCCGGTGCGGCTGCGCGTGACCGACGCCAACGGTGACGTCGCCGACCAGCGCCTGCGCGCCAGTGAGGCACCGTGACGGTCGCTCGTCCTACAGGAAGGTTTTCCGGCAGGCGTAACCTTGAACTTGGCGCGGTCGTTGCTATCTGACACAGGTGGCTCCGCAGCCCGACGACAAAGGACCTTCATGCAAATGCTCTACGACTCCGAATCCTTCGTGGTGGTGCACATGCAACCCGACGAGGATGTCCGTGACGAATCCACGGCGCCCGTCGTGCCCTTCATGGCACGCCATGGCTTCGAGATCGTCGACAAACGTTCGGGGAAAGAGGTCTATCTCGATGGCTCGTGGGCCGAGCTCTTTCAGCAGCAGATCGCCGCCTGGCAACTGAACACACCCACCCAGGAAGAGGTCGAAGACACGCTCGAGGGCTATGCCGAGCTGGCGCAGAACCCGGTCGTGATGCACTGATCGCGCGCATTCACCTGGCTCGCCTGCATGTGGGGGCGGCCGAGCCCTGGACGTAGGATGCGCGTCATGCGCGCTTTACCCGATTCGACATGGCTGGGCCGCGGCCTGACGTTTTCCCTGACGCTTTCCCTGGCACTGGCCTTGGTCGCCTGCGCCCACACGTCTGCGCCCAACCTGCCCGCCACCCGCTGGGATGCATTTGCGTCGGCCGACGTGGTGCTGCTCGGAGAACAGCACGACGCGCCCGACCACCACGCCATCGAGCGCGAAGCTGTCGAGCAGTTCGCCGCCTCGGGCCGCCTTGCGGCACTGGCGCTGGAGATGGCCGATCAGGGTCGCGACACACGCCAGCTGCCGCCGTCGGCCACCGAGGGCGACGTGCGTGAGGCCCTCCAATGGAACGCCCGCGGCTGGCCATGGGCCCGCTATGGCCCGACCGTGATGGCTGCGGTGCGCGCCGGCGTGCCAGTCCTGGGCGCCAATCTGCCGCGCACTGGCCTCGGCCCGGCCATGGGCGATGCCGCACTCGATGGCTTGCTGCCCCCGAATGCGTTGGCCGTGCAGCGCCAGGCCATTCGCGACGGCCATTGCAACCTGCTGCCCGAAAGCCAGATCGGCCCGATGACGCGCGTGCAGATCGCGCGCGACCGCGCCATGGCAACCACGCTGGTCGCGGCGGTTCAGCCCGGCCGAACCGTGCTGCTAGTAGCCGGCGCCGCGCACGTCGACCGCGAACTCGGCGTTCCGCGTCATCTGCCGGCCATATTGCGCGTGCAGGCCGTGAAACTGCAGGCGGGCGCGCCGGACCCGAGGGCCGGGGCATTCGACGCCGTGTGGCCGACCCCGGCGTTGCCGGCACGGGATCACTGCGCTGGGGTCAAGCCGCCCGGCTGACGTGCTGGCCGGCCGGCAAAGCGGGCCCCGGGCTGCGACAATCCCCGGGTTATGACGTCCGCCGCCTACATCCTTACCCTGTCCTGCCCCGATCGCACGGGCATCGTGCATGCCGTCTCCGGATTCCTGCTGGAGCGCGGTGGCAACATCGAGGAGGCCGCGCAGTACAGCGACGCAGCCACGGGGCTGTTTTTCATGCGCGTGCGGTTTGCCTGCGCCGAGCCCGCCGACAAGTTGCGCGCCGACCTGGCCACGCTGGCCTCGGGCTTCGGCATGCACTGGCAACTGCACGGCACCGAGCAGCCGATGAAGACCGTGCTCATGGTCAGCCGCGAAGGCCATTGCCTCAATGACCTGCTGTTCCGCTGGAAAAGCGGCCTGGTGCCGCTGGACATCCGCGCCATCATCAGCAACCACCGCGACTTCTACCAGCTGGCCGCCAGCTACAACGTGCCCTTCCACCACATCCCGGTGACCAAGGACAACAAGCCGCAGGCCGAGGCCCGGCAGTTCGAGATCATCGAGGCCGAAGGCGCCGAGCTGGTGGTGCTGGCGCGCTACATGCAGGTGCTCTCCGACGACCTGTGCCGCAAGCTCGCAGGCCGCGCCATCAACATCCACCACAGCTTCCTGCCCAGCTTCAAGGGCGCCAAGCCCTACTACCAGGCGCACGACCGGGGCGTGAAGCTGATCGGCGCAACGGCCCACTAC
>JAGOCV010000399.1 GCA_017998575.1 Burkholderiaceae bacterium | reverse complement strand
GCGTGACACCCCAGACCTGCGCACGCGCCTCGGCCGTGAGCGAAGCGAAGTATTCGGCAAAGCCATTGAGCGCATCGCACTTGGTCAGCACCACGTAGACGGGAAACCGCACGCCGAGAGCGGCGCGCATCTCTTCCAGGCGCGCGCGTAAGTCGGCGGCCAGGGAGAGGATGGCCGGCGCATCGGACGCCATCAGTCTGGAAGCGTCCACCATCAACAGCGCACCGTTGACCGGCGCCCGGGGCCGCACATGGCGCAACACGCCGAGCAGGCCGCGCCAAGCTGCCGCATTCACGCGGCCCGGGTCGGCCGGCGCCGTGGCACCTGGGTGCGGGGCCACGCCTTCTTCCTTCTGCGCTTCGGTTCCGGCTTTCTCTTCGTCCCCATTCGGTCGGTCCGCCGCCGGGGCGTGTGTGCTCGTCGGCCCGGTCGACGCCAAGCCAGCGCCCTCCACATGCCGCGTGAAGCGGCCCGCTGTGTCCACCAGCACCGCCTCGTCGGTGAACCACCAGCCGCACTGGAGCGTGCCGCCGGCCTGCGCCGCGATCGACGAGGTGCTCAACTCCGGCAACACCGGAAAGCGCAGGCCCGCGTTCTGCACCGCACTGGTCTTGCCAGCGCCCGCATTGCCGATCACCACGTACCACGGCAACTCGTACAGATAACGTCGCCCCTCGAACATCACACGCAACCAGCCCCCCGTGCTGCGCATGTCGCGCAGGCGCGCCACGGCGCGGCGGGCGATGTCGCGCATGGTGCGGATCTCGTCCTGCGCCAGTTCGGCTTCGGCCTTCTTCCTGCCCAGCAGGCGGTCCAGCAGTTGGCGGTCGTTGCCGATGGCGTGCAGCAGGCGCCACACCGCCCACACCAGATAGAGCAGGACGATCACGCCGATGAACGCCGCGCGCACCCACGGCTCCTGCAAGGGCCGCGACGCGCCCACGGCCAGCAGCGGCCCCGCCGTCCACACCAGCAGGGCCGCCGCAATAACGAATACCGGGCTCACCGGCTTGCCCGCGACCCACAGCAGCGTGAAGGCGAGCAGCAGCCCCATCACGGCCACACGCGCCCCCACGCCTTCCAGCGGCCGCAGCGCGCCCAGCGCCAGCACCGGCCCGAACACCCAGATCGCCACGCACAGCACGACCACCAGCAGCATCAGTGCCGCTGCCCTGAAAAACGCCGCGTTGAAAAACGTCTTCATCCCTGACCTCTTCTCTTCTGTTCCGGGCCGACGGCCGATCAGCCGCCGGCCGCCACCCTGAGCTCTACCCGCCGGTTGCGCGCACGCCCCTCGCGCGTGGCGTTGTCGGCCACCGCCTGGTCGGACCCCGCCCCCTGCGCCGAGAGCTTCACGGCCGCGCCGCGCGTGATCGGCTCCAGCGCCGCCAGCACCGCCCGCGCGCGCGCCAGCGACAGCGCCGCGTTGTCGGCGAACTGCGCGCTGGCCATCGGCACGTTGTCGCTGTGGCCCGTCACCGTGACGGCCAGCGGCTGCTGCGCGGCCAGCCGCGCGATCTCCTCGGCCACGCGCCTGACCAGCGGCTGGGCCGCCGCCGCCATGCCCGGCTGCCCCGGCGCGAACATCGAATCGCCCGCGAAGGTGACCGTGCTGCTGCCGTCGGCCGCATCGGCGACCGCCAGACGCTTGGCCGCGATCTCGTCCTTGAGCAGTTCGGCCAGCCGCACCGGCGTGCGCTCGGGCGCCCGCAGCGCGGCGATCTCGCTGAGCACGGCATGCACCGGCTCGGCCTGGCGTTTGAGGTCCCACTGCAGGTAGAGGAACTCGCACAGCAGGAACACGGCCGCCGCCAGCGCCGTCACCCACACCGGGATGCGCCTGGGCAGGCGCAGCCGTCCGCGCTGCACGCCGCGCCATTGCGGCGACAGCTCCTGCGGCACCGGCGGGCGGCGCTCGGCCACCAGCGTGTAGAGGCGGTGGCGTATGGCTTCGTGCTTGCGGCGCCCATCGGGGTCGAGCCGGTACGGGCCTTCGAAGCCCAGGCTGGTGATGTGGTGCATCACCTGCAGCACGTCGACGTGCTCGTCGGGGTTGGCGGCCAGGCGGCCGATGAGCAGGAACACCTTCTCGCCGCCATTGCCCTCCTGATGGAAGAGATGCAGCAGCGACTGCCCGGCCCACGGGCCCAGCGCGGCGCCCTGGCCGCCGCCCCAGGGGCGAAGGCTGACCGCTTCGTCCAGCGCGGTGCACAAGGCAAAGCGCACCGCCAGCATGTGGTCGCGCCGCAGGTTGGCGCGGTCACACAGGCGGGTGTAGATCTGCAGCTCGCGGCGCAGCAGCTCGTGCAGGTCGGCCACGGCGTCGGTATTCAGGTCGTCGGGCAGGCGGCCGCCGATGTTGGCCAGGGCGCGCAGCAAGGGGCCGGCAGCGCGCAGGAAGGGGTTGCGGCCGTCGGCCATGTCTTCTTGCAGGCGGGAGAGGCGCTGTTCTTCAGGCATCCCCGACGCCAATGGGATGCGACCGACCGGCTGGGCGGGCTCTTGCTCCGCTGCAGGCGATGACCGCCGCCTCTGCGTGCCGGCACGCTTGCCCCATCCCTTAACCGCAGCATGTGTGTTCTCGCTTGCATGGCCGCGCCCTGCCGGCCCCGCCGAGATGTCGGTGCTCATGTGGTAATTCCTTCAGGAGATCGAATCGGAAAATCAGAACTGGCCGTCATCAGTCCGGCTCGCTGATAGAGATGGATGAACGTCATCAATCCGGCTCCGGCGGCGGAACGGTCATCGACTGCGGCAACGGGTGGTTGGGGTGCAGTGCGCCGACTGTCGAGACCACCACCCGCACTTCGTCGTTCGGGAAAAAGTGCACGTACACCATGCCAACCTGGCTGTACGGCAGGATCGACGTGGTCTTCTCCACCCAGTCACGCCCGTCAGGCTTCCACCGCACCTTCACCTTCATCCCCGGCGTCCAGGTGTCGGGCACCGGGTAGCCCGCCGCCACCGTGCCTCCGCAGTTCAGGCCGTAGCCGACCATGCGTCGGCTGAACTGACCGTAGATCGGCTCCTGTACCGCGTAGCTGTGGATGTAGCCCACGTTGCCGTGGCCTGTGCAGCCCATCGAGACGTAGGACACCGGCACGCTTTGCGACTGGCGAATGGCCTCCC
>JAGOCV010000398.1 GCA_017998575.1 Burkholderiaceae bacterium | reverse complement strand
CCGCTTCGTCTGGCGAAATTGGGATGGGGCGGCATTGTACGGGCCCCGTCGGGTGTCGTACAGGCGCGCACCGTTGCGGGCTCACAGGCGGTCGGCCGGCTCCCGTGGAAAGTTCGGGGCAAAAAAGTGCCTGTGTCAAGCCCTCAGTGAAAATCGCTGGGGGCTTGAAAGCTTATACAGGACACGGGTTTAGCTCTACTTCGGGCCGCTTTGCGGGGCTGCGGCTTTGTGGGCTAGGAGCCACATAAGAGCGTCGCGGTAGAAAGCCGGAGCGTACTGCGTCGGGGCGATTGCCAGCAGACGGCAGGCTTGCTCGGCCATCATAGCCCAATCGGTCGCGGCGCTCCAGAACGAAGAACGCGCAGCGTTGGGCTGCGCGTTCGAGGGTGCGTCGGCAAAGTATCCGTGCATTGTCAGCTCGGCTTCGGCGGTGCGGGCCTGCTCGCGCCTCCCTTCCTGAATCCCCGGTCGCCGGCAATGAACGCCTCCAGCATGTGCGGGATCAACTTCTCTGCATCGACCGCCTCGCCATACGCCTGCGCGTGCAGTGCGGCGTAGCGGTCGAGGTCGGCTTTCAGGCTGGCCGGGCACGCGAAGGTAAGCTTGACGTTCTCGGTCTTGGGCAGCGGCCCAAGCCGCAGTTTCTTGGTCGCGTTCATTGCGAAGCTCCCCGATTGAAGAACAGCGGCTGGTAGGGCCGCAGCACTAGATCCCGGTTAACGATGATCCGCACCGGCAGGCCCGGCCGCTCGGTCAGCGTCGGTTGGATGTTCATGTTGCGCCGGGTGATTTCCTGGCCGACCTGATTGATGCTGTCCTGGGCGCTGTCACGTCCGGCGATGACGATGCGGTTGCCGTCCTGGCGGTTCTCTGGCGCGGCCAGTTCTGCGCCGACGCCCAGCAGCGTCGTCAGCACCGCACCGGCAAAGATGCGGTTCCAGTGCCAGTCCACGTCATCCTCCAAGCCCGCGTAGCCGGCCGGGTCGGTGCCGACAAGGTTGTCCAGCGTCAGCGAGGACGTGTCGGGCAGGATGATCCGGTTCCACACCACCTGTACGCGGCTCTGTCCGTAGCCGACCTGGCTGTTGTAGCGCCCGAGGATGCGCGCCCCCTGCGGAATCAGCAGGAACTTGCCGGTGGCTGTGTCATAGACCGGCTCCGTCACAGTGCCGATCACGTCGCCCGGCAAGTCCGACTTGATGCCTGTCACTAGCGCACCGGCGATCACCGTTCCGGCCATCACCTGATACGGCGACGCGGGCAGCGCCAGATTCCCGGAATTGCGGGTTTCCGTAGAACCGGCTTTCAGGAACGCCTCTTTCTGGTCTTGCCGGTTCTGCACGGCGGTCGGGTCGGCGGGCTGGGCCGCCGTTGAGGCAGGCCCAGCAGCGAGCGGATCGAAGGCCGCAAGCGTGCTTGCAGCCCCCGGCGCTGCCTGCGCGACCGTGGCGGCGGTCTGCCCTTGGCCGCCCGAGCGGAAGAACACCGACGAGGCCGCAGCCGCGTCCGCCTCCTTACGCAAGGCATCTTCGGGATCATGGCCTGGCGGCGAATAGCCCGGCGTCACCGGCTGCTGCGAAGCGACGATGGCCGGGCCAAGGTCGCCGGGCAACGGCGGCCCCAGCTCGGGCACACCGGGCGGCAAGGCTGGTGGCAGCTTCGAGTAGTCCGTCGGCAGCGCATCCAGCCCTTCGGACTTCGAGACGCGATCGACGTTGTAAAGCTCGGTCTGCTCGTTGGTGCCGCGCCGCTGCGGTTGCAGCGACCAGATCGTGGCCGCGAGCACGGCGACCGACAGGCCGCCGACAAGGATGGCCAGCGTGCGCCGGTTCAGGCGCGTGACCGGGCGCGGCTGGGCGCGCAGCGCCACCGCTTCGGGCGCGACCTTGCCCGCCTGCGGCGTGGCAAGGTCGGGGGTGTCGTCCTGGCTCATGGTCAGTTCCTCCGCGCAACGCCGTCCGTGCGCTCAATCCGCACCACGTCGCCCTTGTCTCCGCCCAGGCGAAGTTCGGCCGCGCCGAACAGCCGATCCACGATGTAATACGGCGAGCGGAAACGGTAGTTGACCAGTTGCCCGTCGCCTTCCGGCCCGATCACGAACAGCGGCGGCAGCTCGCCTTGCGCGATGCCGACGGGGAACTGGATATAGACCTTCGCACCGTCGTCGAAGGCGCGCAGCGGCTTCCACGACGGATTACTGCCGCTGACCGCGTAGCGGAAGCGCAGGTTCTCCAAGGACAAGCCGGAATCCACCGGCGCGGCTGCGCTGGCCGCCTGCGCCCGGCGCTGCAAGGCCAGCATCCGGTCGCGCGGATACTCCCAGGACGCCGACGCCATCCACGTCTTTTCCGTCGAAGCCAACTCCAGCAGGTACGTCCTGCGGTTGGTGGTGATGACGAGATTTGTCTTGAGGCCCGAGCGGATCGGCTTGACCAGCACATTGACGCGCAGGTCGGCACCGCTGCCGCTGGACGTATCGCCCACGATCCAGCGCACAGTATCACCAGCGGCCACCGTCACCAGCTCCTCGCCCGGCTGGAGCGAAATCACGGTCACGCGGCCCACGGCTGCATAGACTTGGTAGAGCGCGCCATCGGTGAACGGCCACACCTGAATCGCGTTGACGTATCCCTCGCGCGTGGGTGCGACGCGCGCCTCGGCATTGGCCCGTGAGACGCGCACCTTCTCGTCGGCTGGCTCCGGCGTGGGCTTGGCGTCCTCGGCTTCGGGCAATGGCTTCAACTGCGCCGGCATCGGCAGAACCTCGGGCACGGCCACCACCTCCACCGGCGCGGATGGCTCGGGTAGCGGCTGGGCCTGCACCGGCTCATCGAGCGAGATGGTCGGCGGTGGCTTGCCCTGCGTAGCGCAGCCCGCCAGGGCAAGCAGGATCACCGGCAAGGCGGATTTACGGAGAAGATCATTCATGGCTTGGCTCCTTCGGAAGAATCCAGTTCGCGGCTCCACGACAGGCCGTTGACGTAGATGCCCAGGGGGTTCTTGCGCAAGCGTTCTTCGGTGCGCGGCGGCTGGAGCACGATGGACACCACGGCCGTCCACCGCTCCAAGCCCGCCGCGGCGCCGTTGACGTAGCGGCGTTCCGTCCAGCGCACGTTGAAAGACGTGTCGCTGGCG
>JAGOCV010000397.1 GCA_017998575.1 Burkholderiaceae bacterium | reverse complement strand
GCGAACACCAGCAGCAGGATGGGCGCTTCCTGCTGCACCGTGTAGCCCGCATGCGTCACGCCTACCCACAGGTTGGTGCAGGCGATCACCAGCCACACCGGCACGAACACTTTGGCCCCCAGCGCCATGCCGGCGGCGCTCGCGCCCCACAGCCAGCCGAACAGCACGAACAGGCCCAGCAGGACCACGCCGGCGGTGATGACCAGAATCATGTGCATGGGTGCGTTTCCCTCAGGGTTCGATGGTGATGCCTGCAGCCGCGCGGTGCCCCCACCAGCGCGCCTGCCCGATGTCCAGCCGCTGGATGCGGCCCGCTGCCGACAGGCGGAAGCGGAAGTAGGCCTTCAGCTCGCCCCACCCGCCGGCGTGGAAAGTGCCCAGGATCAGCAGCCCGTCGGCACTCACGCGGTCGATGCCCGTGAAGCGCTCGTGGCCCAGCGCCTGCGCATTGAACTGCGCCAGATCGCGCGGCTGATCGTCGTCGAATAGCAGCGCGTCGGGCTCGAACAGTGCGGCCCAGGCGGCGCGGTCGCCGCGCCCCAGCGCTTCGACGGCGGCCCGCACCACGGGGTGGAGCGAGATCTCGGCAGGGATGGGCGTCATGCGGGTACTGCGGTCGTGCGGGCATCGGCCGCAGTGAGGGTGCCCGCGCGCCAGATCGCGACTTTATTGGGAGTGCGATCCGCAATAAAGCTTGAGTTCCTGCCAGAACCATCCATGATTCATGACCAATCAGGCCCCGCCCACAGGTTTGCAGGCTCATCATGGATCGCATCGACCAGCTCCGCATCTTCATCCGCGTGGCCCAGAGCGGCGGCTTCACCGTGGCCGCCGACCAGCTGCGGCTGCCGCGCCCCACCGTGTCGCTGGCCGTGCAGCAACTGGAGGCCCGGCTGGGCGTGCGCCTGTTCAACCGCACGACGCGCCGCGTCAGCGTGACGCCCGATGGTCAGGCGCTGCTCGAAGGAGCCCTGGCCCTGGTGGCTGACAGCGAAGAGCTGGAACAGCAATTCCGCCCTCAGGCGCAGTCGCTGCAGGGGCGGCTGCGGGTGGATCTGCCCAGCCGCATCGCGCGCCGCCACGTGGCGCCGGCACTGCCTGACTTTTTCGCTCGCCATCCCGGCATCGAGCTGGAACTGGGCTCCAGCGACCGCGCCGTCGATCTCGTGCACGAAGGCATCGACTGCGCGCTGCGCGTGGGCGGCATGGCCGCCAGCAGCCTGGTGGCGCGTCCGCTGGGCGTGCTGCGGCTCGTCAATTGCGCCAGCCCCGACTACCTGGCGCGCCACGGCGTGCCCCGCGAGCCGCGCGATCTGCCGCTGCACCTGGCCGTCCAGTACGCCTCGCCCTCCAGCGGGCGGGTGGCGCCCTGGGAATGGATGGCCGACGGGCAACTGCACACCGTATCCCTGCCTGCGCGCGTGACAGCCAACAACGCCGAAACTTACATCGCCTGCTGCCTCGCCGGCATGGGCCTGATCCAGGTGCCGGCCTTCGACGTGCGCGAGCACCTGGCGGCTGGCGAACTGGTCGAGGTGATGCCCGCCTGGCCGGCTCCAGCCATGCCGGTGCAGATCGTCTACCCCCACCGCCGCCATCTGCCGCGCCGTGTGCAGGTGATCAGCGACTGACTGGCGGATGTCATGGCGCGCTGCCTGCGCGAGCCAGGGCCGCCGGGCGCTTCGACGCGCGCGGAACCGGCGTGAGCGCCGTCGCGGATGCAGGCGCTCAGCCCACCCGCAGCCGAAGACCGCGCGCGCGCTCGGGCATGAACCACGCGAGCGCCAGCGCCAGCGCGCTGCCCAGGTAGGCCAGGCTGCCCGGCACCCACATCAGCAGGCCGGCCAGCTGCTGGTCGTCGATGGGATCGAGCCCCCAGGCGCGCGCGCCCGCTGCCTGCAGCGGATAGAGCGGCGTGGTGGCGAAGGTGAGCAGCGCCCCCAGCAGCCCCGTGTGCGCCAGCGTGGCCAGCAGCGCGATGAGCGCGGCGCCCCGGCGGTCGGGGTGCACGTGCATCACCGTCATCCAGAACCACGCGGCCGAGGCCAGCAGCACGGCGTAGGCCGCTACATGCACCGTGGCGTGCGTGAGCACGGCCGCATACACGCCCGGCACGTGCCACAGCCACAGCAGCGCGCCATGGCACACGGCGGCGGCCACCAGTGTGTCGCGCCCCCGGAGCACGGCGTGCGAAGGCCACGCCGGCCGCCAGCCCCACGCCAGCGCGCCCACGCCTGCCAGCAGCACCATCAGCTGGGCCATGTGGGCCGAGGCCAGCGTGGCCGAGAGCCGGCACAGCGGCGAGACCAGCGCCAGCGCCAGCAGCGCGCAGCCGCCCAGGCGCCAGCGGCGCGCCGTGCCAGCGGCCAGGCGCAGGCCGGCGCCGGGCGGCAGCGCCGTGGCGGCCACCAGCGCCGCCAGCGGCAGCACGGTGGCGGGTGCCAGGCTCCAGGCGAGCCACCAGCCCTGCGGCAGCGCGGGGCCGACGGCGGCGGTGCACAGGGAGAGCAGGGCATCGATCATGAAGTGGCGCCTTTCGTGTCGGGCGTGAAGAGCAGGGGGGCGGGCGTGGCGCGCAGTTCCGGCCCATCGCACGGCGGCAGCGCCAGCACGGGCCAGCCGATCCACAGCGTGGCGACGATGGCGATGCCGGTGAGCATGCTGCCCAGCCCGCGCAGCCACGCGGGCCGGCCGCGCCATCGCAGCACATGCATCAGCAGCGCGGCCAGCAGCACGAGGTGCAACGCCCACGCCAATGCCAGCGCGACAGTCAGGCGGCTCATGCCGAGCAGCGCGACCTGATGCCAGCCCGCTTCGCATCCGAGCGACAGGCCGGCGTAGAGCACGATGAAGCAGCAGCTCCAGATCCACAGCCCCGCCGTGATGACGAAGAGCCAGCGTCCGGGCGATGCGGGGGCCGTGGCGGCGATGGCGGTCGTCATGGCATGTTCCTTCACCGCGCCAGCGCGGCCGGCACGTGCAGCACGAGCAGCAGCACGCCGCCGGTGATGGCCGTGTAGTCCCACCACAGCGACGCGTTGGCCAGCTCGACCCGCCGTGCGGCCGACAGGAAGCCCGCCCGCCCGCGTGCCCACGCATAGGCCGCGAACACCACGCCCAGCGCGGTGTGCACCAC
>JAGOCV010000396.1 GCA_017998575.1 Burkholderiaceae bacterium | reverse complement strand
GGCCCTGTCCCTGGGGGTCGGGCAGGCAGCCGATGGAGCGGAACCACTCGATGCGGATCGTCTCCAGAAACCGGAAGTACGAGCCGTTGTTGAGATGGCCCATCGCGTCCATGTCGCCCCAGCGGATGGGAACCACCATCTCGTAGACGAGCTTCTTTCGTTCGGGGATCTCGATTTTCATGCGCGGTGCGGGGCCGGCGACGTCAGCCGCACCGCACCCGCCGCGATCAATCGCGCCAGGCGGGCGGAATGCGCTCGGCCTTCGGGGGAAGGAATCGTTCAGTATAGAGACTGGCCGGCGTGGCCGAGCCCTTGATGCCGAAGGCCTCGACCACCGCATCGATCGACTTCTGCAGCCGCGCCGGGCTCACCGACGAGAAGCCGTTGTCCTTGACGTTCTGCGTGAGCAGCAGCTCGCGCGCGTACAGCGACATCCGGCCGGTTTCCGCCTCGACATTGATGAGCGGATCGCGCGCGCGAAGCGCATCGATACCCGAGCGGGGCGCCGCGATCAGCTCCTTCATGCCACGGTTGACGGCCTTCACGAAAGCCGCCGTGGTGCGTGGATTCTTCTCGACGAATTCACGCGTGGCGACAACGGCATTGCCGTAGCAGTCGAGTCCGTTCGCGTCGTATCGCAGCACGGTGAGGTCGGCCGGTTTCACCCCCGCGGCCCCCAGCGATGGCACGGCCGAGGTCACGAAGCCGGTGATGACGTCCACCTCGCCCTTGGCCAGCATCTGCTCGCGCAGATTGGCATCCATCGACATCCAGCTGATCTTCGAGCTGTCGAGCCCGTTGATCTTGGCGAACACGGGAAACATCTGGCGTCCGCCGTCGAAGGTGGGCGCGCCCAGGCGCTTGCCTTCCAGATCCTTCGGACGGGTGATGCCGGTCTTCTTGAGCGCGATGGCCGCCAGCGGGCAGGCGTCTTCGGCCACATAGACCATGGTGAGTTCACGGCCGGGATTCTCGAGATTCCACTTGATGATGGTGCCTACGTCGGCATACGAGAAATCGTAGGTACCCGACACCACGCGTTGCACCGACGTTGCCGAGCCCGATCCGCGGTCCACCGTGACGTCCAGCCCTTCGGCCTTGAAATAGCCCTTCTCGGCGGCCAGCGGGAACTGCGCCTGCGTGGCCTGGAACAGCCAGCCCATGGAGAACTTGAGCGCAGGCTTTTCAACCTGCGCCCATGCCGGCGACATGAGCCCGGCCGCAAGTGTCAGGCCCAGCAGGGCCCGGCGCGAATGGAAAAAAGGAGCGTTGTTTTTCATGGTGTGGTGCTGCTTTCGGGGGGGACAGGAAATCAATGCTCAGGCGCGCGGCGCGCCATGGGCCAGGACGTCGCAGATTCGCTGCGCCGCCTCGGCCGGGCAGGCCGCCTGAGGCACGTGGCCGCAGTCCAGGGACATGGAATGCGCGCCCGGCACCAGCCGCTGCATGCGGCGCTGCACCGGCAGCAGCAGCGAGCGGTCCTGGCGCGCCTCCACATAGATGCGCGGCACCCGCCCCATGCGTGCCGCCGTCCAGACCGGCGCCATGTCGCGCCCGCCGTTGGGCTGCGGTGTGAGGCGCGCGGCCAGCTGGCCGGCCAGCACCGGCTCGACGTCGTGCAGGAAGATGCGCGTGGCGGCCGTCGCGTCGACGGTGGACGAGCGGCGATCGGCCGTGTCGGCCAGCCACGGGCCGATGCCCGACAGGTCCATGCCCGGATGGTCGGCCTGGCAGGTGCGCACGAGTTCGGCGAAGCCGATGCCGCTGGGCAGCATCATCCCCGCCAGATAGACCAGTGCCGACACGCGTTCCGGGGCGGCTTCGGCCACGGCCGTGGCCGTGAGCCCGCCGCCGCTGTGACCCAGCACCACGACAGGGCCAGGCTCGCGGTCGATGACCGACAGCACGTGGTCGACATAGCGCTGCAGCGTCACCTCGCCCGGCGGCGTGCGGTCGACCGGATCGCAGCCGTTGCCGGGCAGATCCACCGCCTCGGGCGCCCAGCCCAGGCGCCGCAGATGAGGCAGCCACAGGCCGAAAGCCCAGGCCCCCTGCCACGCGCCGTGGATGAGGATGAGACGGCGGGTGGCCACCGGCGCGAACGGCACGGCAGGCGGAGCAAGACTGTCTGGACCTGGAATGGTGGCTGGGTCTGGCGAAGTTCTGGCGAGCATGACTTGTCCGCTAGCAACAGTCGCGCCACCCCGCCGGCCGTCGCTGCGGTGCCGCATAAAATGAATCGGAAACACCCCGGGGCCGGCTCCCCTGCCAGGCCCCGGCTCGCACTCTCACTATCGGACGAGACACCACGATGACCCAGGAAGAAATCCTTGCCCAGTTCGGCCCCCGCGAAGCCATGGAATACGACGTGGTGGTGGTCGGCGGCGGCCCCGGTGGCCTGGCCACGGCCATCCGGCTCAAGCAGCTGGCGGCCGAGAAAGGCACCGACGTCTCGGTGGTGGTGCTGGAGAAGGGCTCGGAGCCCGGCGCCCACATCCTCTCGGGCGCCATCATGGACCCGAAGGCACTGACCGAACTCATCCCCGACTGGAAGGACAAGGGCGCACCGCTCACGCAGCCGGTGACCGACGACGCCTTCATGTTCTTCGGCGAGCAATCCGGCCTGCGCGTGCCCAACTTCATGCTGCCGCCCAACTTCCAGAACCACGGCAACTACATCGTGCGCCTGGGCCACGTGGTCAAGTGGCTGTCGGAGCAGGCCGAGGCCCTGGGCGTGGAAATCTTCCCCGGCTTCGCGGCAGCCGAGGTGCTCTACAACGATGACGGCTCGGTCAAGGGCGTGGCCACCGGCAACATGGGCGTGGGCAAGGACGGCGAGCCCACGGGCGACTTCCAGCTGGGCATGGAACTGCACGCCAGGTACACCGTGTTCGCCGAGGGCGCGCGCGGCCACCTGGGCCGCCAGCTGATCGACCGCTTCAAGCTGGGCCAGGGCAAGGATCCGCAGAGCTTCGGCCTCGGCATCAAGGAAGTCTGGGAGATCGACCCGAAGCGCCACCAGCCCGGCTTCGTGCTGCACAGCGCCGGCTGGCCGCTGGACAACGACACCTACGGCGGCGCCTTCCTCTATCACCTGGACGACAACCAGGTCGCACTGGGCTTCATCACCGGCCTGGGC
>JAGOCV010000395.1 GCA_017998575.1 Burkholderiaceae bacterium | reverse complement strand
TCGGGCAGCACCTCGACGGTGAAGCCCGGCAGCGCCGGCACGATGGCCTCCCACAGGGCCTCGGCGTTCCAGCGCTGCGTCATGGTAAAGACCCGCTCAGCGCCGGCCCTTGGGCGCCAGCAGGGTGCCGCGGCAGCTCTTCGCGCCGCACCAGCAGGGGAACTCGGCCCGGAGCTTCTTCGTGTACGGCTCGTCGATGACGAGGCCGTAGTCGTAGTTGAGTTCTTCCCCCGCGCGGATGTTGCGCAGGGCCTTGATGAACACCTGGGTGCCCTGCTCGTCGGCTTCGCAGTTCGGATCGCACGAGTGGTTGATCCAGCGCGCCGAGTTGCCGTTCACCTTGCCGTCGATGACGTGGTCTTCGTCGATGTGGAAGTAGAACGTGTGGTTGGGATCCGACGGGTCGTGCGGATGGCGGCGCAGCGCCTCCTTCCAGGAAATCAGCTCGCCCTTGTATTCGATGATGACCTCGCCCTCGGGAATGTCCTGCAGGGCGAACACCCCCTTGCCGTGGACGCCGGAACGGCGCGTCTGCACGCGGCGGCCCACCTGGGGCGCGAAGGGGGCGGGGGGTTTTTTGGGCATGGCCGAAATCTGATACCTTGAATATGCACACACGTGTGCGCGTGCGCGCCTGCGCGCGAGAAGCGGCGATTGTAGATAGAAGCCCGCGCCACGTGACCACAGATTCAGGAAGGCAAACGGTTTCCCCGATGACAGACACGAACAAGACCCTGGTGATCGCCGAAAAACCCTCGGTGGCGCAAGACATCGTGCGCGCACTCACGCCCGTGGCGGGCAAGTTCGAGAAGCACGACGAATACTTCGAGGGCGAGCACTACATCGTGACCAGCGCGGTGGGCCACCTGGTGGAGATCCAGGCGCCCGAGGCGTTCGACGTCAAGCGCGGCAAATGGAGCTTCGCCAACCTGCCGGTGATCCCGCCCTACTTCGACCTCAAGCCGGTGGACAAGACCAAGACGCGGCTGAACGCGGTGGTCAAGCTCGCGCGCCGCAAGGACGTCACGGCGCTGGTCAACGCCTGCGACGCGGGGCGCGAGGGCGAACTGATCTTCCGCCTGATCGAGCAGTACGCGGCCACGGGCAGCGGCGACAAGGCCCGCCCGCTGGGCAAGCCCGTGCAGCGCCTGTGGCTGCAGTCGATGACGCCGCAGGCCATCCGCGACGGCTTCGACAACCTGCGCACCGAGCAGCAGATGCGCGGCCTGGCCGACGCGGCGCGCAGCCGCTCCGAGGCCGACTGGCTGGTGGGCATCAACGGCACGCGCGCCATGACGGCGTTCAACTCGCGCGATGGCGGCTTCTTCCTCACCACCGTGGGCCGCGTGCAGACGCCCACGCTGTCGGTGGTGGTGGAGCGCGAGGAGAAGATCCGCAAGTTCGTCAGCCGCGACTACTGGGAAATCCACGGCACGTTCGCGGCCGAGGCCGGCAGCTACCCCGGCAAGTGGTTCGACCCCGAATGGAAAAAGCCAGCGCCCGGCCCCGATGGCGTGGCCGATCCCGAGCTGCGCGCCGACCGCGTGTGGAGCGAGCGCGAGGCGCTGGCCATCGCCGAGGCCGCGCGCGGCCGGCCAGCCACCGTCACCGAAGAGAGCAAGCCCACCACGCAGGCTTCGCCGGGCCTGTTCGATCTGACCAGCCTGCAGCGCGAAGCCAACAGCCGCTTCGGCTTCTCGGCCAAGACCACGCTGGCGCTGGCGCAGAGCCTGTACGAGCGCCACAAGGCCCTGACCTACCCGCGGACCGACTCGCGCGCGCTGCCTGAGGACTACCTGCCCGTGGTCAAGGACACCATGGCCATGCTGGCCAAGAGCGACATGAAGCACCTGGCACCGTTCGCGAAGCAGGCGGTGGAGGGCAACTACGTCAAGCCCAGCAAGCGCATCTTCGACAACGCCAAGGTGTCGGATCACTTCGCCATCATCCCCACGCTGCAGGCACCCAGCGGCCTGTCGGACGCCGAGCAGAAGCTGTACGACTTCGTCGTGCGGCGTTTCCTCTCGGTCTTCTTCCCCAGCGCCGAGTTCCAGGTGACCACGCGCATTTCGACCGTAGAGCAGGGCGGCAGGAAGTACCCGTTCCGCAGCGACGGCAAGGTGCTGGTCAAGCCGGGCTGGATGGCCATCTACGGCAAGGAAGCCGTGACCGACGAGGACGAGAAGGACGGCAAGAACCTGGTGCCGGTGAAGGCGGGCGAGCGCGTGCAGGCCGAATCGGCCGACCTCAAGGCGCTCAAGACCCGCCCGCCGGCACGCTATTCCGAAGCCACGCTGCTGGGCGCCATGGAAGGCGCCGGCAAGCTGGTGGACGACGACGAACTGCGCGAAGCCATGCAGGAGAAGGGCCTGGGCACGCCAGCCACGCGCGCGGCCATCATCGAAGGCCTGATCACCGAGAAGTACATCCTGCGCGAAGGGCGCGAGCTCATCCCCACGGCCAAGGCGTTCCAGCTCATGACGCTGCTGCGCGGGCTGGACGTGGAAGAACTCTCGCACCCCGAGCTGACGGGCGAGTGGGAATACAAGCTCTCGCAGATGGAAAAGGGCCAGCTCTCGCGCGAGGCCTTCATGGAAGAGATCGCCGAGATGACGCGCCACATCGTGCGCAAGGCCAAGGAGTACGACCGCGACACCGTGCCGGGCGACTACGCGACGCTCGCGACGCCTTGCCCCAACTGCGGCGGCGTGGTCAAGGAAAACTACCGCCGCTACGCCTGCGTGGGCCACGCGGCCGATGCGTCGGACGCCTGCGGCTTCTCCTTCACCAAGTCGCCGGCCGGCCGGACCTTCGAGCCGGCCGAGGCCGAGGCCTTCCTGGCCGACAAGCACATCGGCCCGCTGGAAGGCTTCCGCTCCAAGGCCGGCTGGCCATTCACGGCCGAGATGTCGCTGAAATACAGCGACGAGGACCGGAACTGGAAGCTGGAGTTCGACTTCGGCGACGACGACGACGCGGCCGAGACCGGCGAGCTGGTCGACTTCTCCGCGCAAACGTCGCTGGGCGTGTGCCCCAAGTGCGGCGGCCGCGTGTTCGAGCACGGCAGCAACTACGTCTGCGAAAAGGCCGTGCCCACCGTCGCGCAGGCCACGCCCAGCTGCGACTTCAAGACCGGCAAGG